>NZ_JAUBUG010000184.1:0-1628 GCF_036705345.1 Microcoleus sp. B3-D2 | reverse complement strand
TTGGAGTTTAGACTAAGCAGGTCAAAAAGTGCGCTCGCTGTGAGACTAGCGAACAGTTCTCAAGAACGGCAATGGTCGCTGGCGACCAGCTATCAGACTCAACCATAAGATAAATACCAGCGACCGTTGACGTTCTCGGAGACTTGCCACAACCGAAAAAAACTGTCTGCGATAGTTTCAACAGACAGCGTAAGGGTAGAAAATTGAGAATTCAGCAAAAAATCTCAAATCTACCTGCAATGAAGTTTGAACAATTATACGAATTTCGTCAACTTGCTTATCAATGCCTCGGCAATGCCAAAGATGCCACTTTTGAACTAGCAGATGCGGTGATGACGACTCGCCACGTCTCATGTTTAGGAGATTTTGCCCTCAGTCCTTTGTTTCGACGTGAGTGGTCGAGCGTCTACGAGGCGCTGCAAGATTGTAGACCAGACCGAGCAAAATTGATGCAACTATACATCCACCAGATGTCTCAAGTTGAACGTCCAGTATTGGCTATCGATCATACAGCATGGTTGAGACCTCATGCACCTACCCTCAAAGAGCGCACCTACGAACATCAACCCACCGCCTTGCCTCATGGCATACCTGTTGGTATCGGTCAAGGTTATAGTACGATCGCGTGGATACCTTCGACCAGTGGCAGTTGGGCACTTCCCTTGAGACACGAACGTATTACCAGTTGGGAAAATCCGATCACTAAAGGTGCTCAACAATTGGCACAAGTCTGTGAATATCTTCAACATCGACCCATCGCCCTATTTGATAGCGAGTATGGATGTGCCCCCCTAGTAAAAGCCACCGCAGCCATCGCCGCTGATAAACTAATGCGTATTCGTTCTAATCGTTGCTTATGGTCAGCACCTTCATCCTATAGTGGTAGAGGACGACCGAAAATTCATGGAAATCAGTTTAAGCTTAACGACGCTCAAAGCTGGTGGGAACCAGAACAAACACTGGAATCTATTGAACCGAAACTCGGACGAATCAGATTGAGAAAATGGGATAACTTGCATTTTCGAGGCAGTCCCAAACATCCGATGACTTTGATTTTAGTAGAACGCTTAGAAGCTATAACGGGTCTATTAAAAACTCAACCTTTGTGGTTAGTTTGGGTCGGTCTCCAAATGCCACCTCTGACAGAAATTTGGCAACTATACCTGCGCCGTTTTACGCTCGAGCATTGGTATCGCTTCGCCAAACAAACCTTGCATTGGACTGCGCCGAAGTTAAGCACCCCTGAACAATGTCAACGATGGAGCGATTTGATGCCATTAGTGACTTGGCAATTATGGTTAGCTCAAGATTTAGTGAGAGAAACTCGTCTACCCTGGCAAAAGTCTCTCTCTGAATTGACCCCTGGAAGGGTTGCACAATCAATGCTTCCACTTTTAATCAGGATTGGGAGTCCGGCTGTTTCTCCCAAACGCCGAGGAAATTCAGATGGATGGCCTGTTGGAAGACCTCGCACTCAAAGATGTCGCTATCCTGTGGTCAAAAAGGGTAAAGGTCGGTTCCAAAAATCCACAAAATTCGTAAGTTAACCTTGAGAACTCTCTCGCTGATTAACCATTTTTTCCACTCAGCTCATGCTGAGTCAATTTGTGCTTAGTCTAAACTCCAAG
>NZ_JAUBUG010000183.1:0-1630 GCF_036705345.1 Microcoleus sp. B3-D2 | reverse complement strand
TTTTAATAATTTTAGGAATCGCGTATTAGCTTGCTTTGGTGATTAGATAAACTTATAACCATAAGTTCAGGAGAGCCTTCGTAATTTGTCAACCGACAAATTATAGATAAAAAAAATGACAAAGTATTGACTTGCTTTTAAAATGTGTTACAAAAGGAGGGTGATTCTACTTAAGTAATCTGTATATGCAATAGTCCGGACAGTTTTTATATGACCCAATGGCTTATTTTCGCTTGACTTTGACCCACGGTGGATAATTAAATCAATGTCAGCTCCACCCCTGACGGGCATTTAATTCGACTTTTTTATAATTTTTGCCCTGTAAAGCTTGTAGTATCGTTCCCAAAATTGTCCGGAGTATTGTAGAGAGAGATTTTTAGTTCTAAGTCATTTTACGGTACAAACAATAATTAGTAAAATTAGCGGCAGGTAATCTGAACCTATGACCACTTCGACACTCTCAAGTTTAAATATCTATTCCTCTGTAGAGCAACAGCATTCAAACAATTACTTACCTCACTGCATTCTTAAGTGGCGACAGGGACTGTTATTCGTCAGTCTCGGACAACAGACCAAACAGCCTTATATTTCGGCGTTTGAGACTGAGCAACAGCTAGTAGAATGCTTGAAACAATCTCCAGTACGGCTGGTTTGCCTCGATCCAACCCTCGGTGAGGCAACACTGAAGCTCTGGGCAAATGCCTGCGAGCAAGCGAACAAACCCGTGTTTCTACGGAGGACTATTCAAAAAACATTTCAAAAGCGAAGCCAACTTAGTCCCCAGCCCAAGCAATGGATGGACTCAATTGCCGCCTTTCTTTTGCTTTTATTGCTTAGTCCGATTATACTGGCGACAGGTGTATCGATCTACCTTTATTCACCAGAGCGGATTTTCCCTAAGCAATGGTACATTGGCACAGGAGGCAAGTTCTTCCGGCTTCTCAAGTTTCCCACGACAGTAGCTAATGACGATTCTCGTACTACACGTTTAATTCGTTGGATGTGTAAGTACAACCTGGATAAGTTACCACAGTTGTTCAATGTGCTACGGGGTGAGATTAGCTTGAGGGATTCATTCTCTCCTTTGACGATATCTGAGGCAGTAAAACTCAGCTTGGAAAATTAACAATAGGTGAGTACATTATTGGAAATTGCAGAAGCTCAGATTCAGGGAAACAATTCAAATGAGGTTGATTTAGTTGTAGATAAACACTGAATCTTAAATTTAAAAAGCTTCAGCGCTTCATGCCAAGTTTATGGAAGCAATGGAGGGCTAACGCCATGCTTCTCTAACGCACCTACAAAAATCAAGATTTTTCGGGAAATCTTGATTCTGTCTTGAAAATTACAACCCACATTCCGCACCTCCTAAGTGTAGGGGTTGCATACTCTAACTACACATACAGATAGCGATTAATGATGAGCTAAAGTCCATATATAAGCAGTGAAAACTCAAACTATTGAAGTGCAAACAGGTGAAAAATGACAAAAATTTTAGTGACTCGTGGAGCAGGTTTTATCGGTTCCGCTACAATAGCTAAATTTCAAAAATATGTAAGGATTCAGGTGGTGGGTATTGACAAGTGTGATCCTGGAAAGTAGAATATAGCAATTATGAAAAAAAACCTGC
>NZ_JAUBUG010000048.1:0-60323 GCF_036705345.1 Microcoleus sp. B3-D2 | reverse complement strand
AACTCAAACCGAGACAGCAAACCAGAATCAAAATCAACTTCAATCTCAAATCTCCGAGTTAGAACAACAGTTAGAAAGTGTGCGTCAAAGTCGCTCTGAATTGGAATCTCAACTCAGTTCTCAAATCTCCCAATTGCAAAGTCAAACCGAGACAGCAAACCAGAATCAAACTCAACTTCAATCTCAAGTATCCGACTTAGAAGCTCAGCTAGATAGTGTGCGTCAAAGTCGCTCTGAATTAGAATCTCAGCTAGAAACTGCTAACACAGAACGCTCGCAACTTTCTTCTCAAATCTCGGAATTACAAAATCAAGCCGAGACAGCCCACCAGAATCAAACTCAACTTCAATCTCAAGTATCCGACTTAGAAGCTCAGCTAGATAGTGTGCGTCAAAGTCGCTCTGAATTAGAATCTCAGCTAGAAACTGCTAACACAGAACGCTCGCAACTTTCTTCTCAAATCTCGGAATTACAAAATCAAGCCGAGACAGCCCACCAGAATCAAAATCAACTTCAATCTCAAATCTCCGAGTTAGAACAACAGTTAGAAAGTGTGCGTCAAAGTCGCTCTGAATTGGAATCTCAACTCACTTCTCAAATATCGGAATTGCAAAGTCAAACCCAGACAGCCAACCAGAATCAAAATCAACTTCAATCTCAAATCTCCGAGTTAGACCAACAGTTAGAAAGTGTGCGTCAAAGTCGCTCTGAATTGGAAGCTCAGCTCACTTCTCAAATATCGGAATTGCAAAGTCAAACCGAGACAGCCAACCAGAATCAAAATCAACTTCAATATCAAGTAGCCGACTTAGAACAACAGTTAGAAAGTGTGCGTCAAAGTCGCTCTGAATTGGAATATCAGCTCACTGCTCAACTCTCGGAATTCCAAAGTCAAATCGAAACAGCTAATCAAAATCAAACTCAACTTCAATCTCAAATCTCCGAGTTAGAACACCAGTTAGAAAGTGTTCGCCAAACTCGCTCTGAATTGGAATCTCAGCTAGAAACTGCTAACAGAGAACGATCGCACCTTTATTCTCAACTCTCGGAGTTCCAAAATCAAATCGAGACAGCAAACCAGAATCAAGCTCAACTTCAATCTCAAGTATCCGAGTTAGAACACCAGCTAGAGACAGTTTATCAAGAACGCTTGCAGTTAACATCGCAACTTTCCGAAGCGGGCGATCGACAATCTGAGCATTTTGACTCGGAATCAGGGCAAATTGAAGCATCTACTTCTGAGCCCAAAGTTTTGAAGAGTCAAAACTTTGTTGTTTCTCAGCAGGGTCAAGGCGATTATACTACTATTAGCGAAGCGCTGAAAAATGCAGCACCGGGCACGCGCATTGACGTGCATCCAGGCGTTTATCGTGAAAGTCTAATTCTCGACAAATCGGTAGAAATTATCGGCAGCGGAGAGGTCGATCGCATTGTTGTTGAAAGTATCAGCTCAAACTGCATTAAAATGGTAAGTGACAGTGCTTTAGTGCGCGGTTTAACGCTGAACGCGACTGGGAAATATTACGCTGTAGATATTCGCAAAGGCGAGTTAATCATAGAAGACAGCGATATCACTTCTGCGGACTATTCTGTGGTGGGAATTTGCGGCCCCGATGCAAATTCTACCCTCCGCCGCAGTCAAATTCATGATGGGGTATGGAACGGAATTTTTATATCGGATGATGGGAAAGCAACGGTGGAAGATTGCAGTGTTTTTGACAACGGCAGTTTGGGAATAGGTGTCGGATTGGGAGGAAAATTGATCGTGCGCCGGTGTCGGATTAATGGTAATGAAGGTGCGGCGATCGGCGTTTACAGAGATAGCATTGCTACCGTGGAAGATTGCGATTTAACGGGCAATGCTGGGGGTGCTTGGCGCATTGCAGATAACGGATACCTGCGCGGCAAAGGCAATCAAGAATAGAAGAAGGAAGAAGGAAGAGGGAAGAGGGAAGAAGGAAGAGGGAAGAAAGAAGAAGGAAGAGGGAAGAAAGAAGAGGGAAGAGGGAAGAAGGAAGAAGGAAGAGAAAAGAGCAAAGAGAATTCCCAATCCCCGATTCCCAATCCCCGATTCCCAATCCCCAATTACCAATTTTAAATGCCTAACAAGCGAGCTGGATTGTGTTTCGTCATTAAATCAATTTCGTGCGGAGAAATGCCTTCATTTATCAATTTTTCCACAAATAATTTGTAACCTTCCGCCGGCAAAGGATCGGGTTTTCTTCCCAAATCGGTACTCATAACAAAATGCTCGGCTCCGATTAGTTTAATCGCTGCTGCCATCTTAGTAATAGAAACTTGATGCCAGTTTTTGTGTGCCTCATCAGCGGCATTTTCTCCCATCAAATCGTTCACAAATGCGAGTTCTAAGAAAGCTCCGGCTGCGGCGGCTGCTTGCATATTTTCTAGAGACAAGCCTGGTACATCCGCCATTGCGTGGGTAATCAGGATGTTTTTAATGTTGAGCAGGTTGGCTTCACCGACAACTGCCATCACCTCTTCTGAGGAAATATGACCGGTTTCCAATATCAAATTCTCTTTGGCTACCATCTTCAACACCGCTGCTGTTTCCGGTAAAACCTTGCCATTTTCCGCAACTTTAATCCCAATTCCCGACTTGTGAAAAACCTGCAAGTGATGCTCAGCATCAACCGTTGGCAGCCACACTACTTTACCGTATTTGCCGCCGATGCGGTGCATTGCGCCTACAGCCTCGGGATTAATTCCCCCTACCGAATGATTGAGAACAACTCCCCCGAAAACTTCGATTTCTGGTACTATTGTATTAACCAAAACTGCCCGCGCTGCTGTGCTGGCATAATGATTTTTCAATACCACAGCTTTCATCTTCGCCCTAGCAGCTAATTTCGCTACTTCAAAATCATCCAACCTGCGGGGAATCACATCAGGAGAAGAATGAATGTGAAAGTCGATCGCACCTTCGATCGTACTCTTTGGCAAATTGACCATCGGCGAATCTCCGACAGCATAAACTGGCAGACAAAACCAATAGCAAACCATCCAAACTAACGTAAAAAAACAGCTTGCATTCATCCCCTCTTCTCTTCTCCCATCTGCCTTCTCTGCGCCCTCTGGGGTTCATTCTCTTTTAATTCTCTCAAATAAAAGATTTAACCGCATTTGCTAAAGCTTCTGCATTCTCTTCGTGCATACCCAAAGAACCAGGAATAACTCGCGATTCAACACCCGGTAATTCCGTTAATGCTTCCATTTCAGCCTTTGATTTGGGCGGCGCATTCTCAGCAATTACAACCATCACCGGCACTGCTAATTGTTGAAATTTATCGGTAAATTCCGATCGCACTTTTGCCGTATCTAAACCACCCGTCACAAAGGCAGCGGGACCGTAGCGAGCACCGGGTTTTTGCGTAATTTTCCACTTATTTTGGATGAAATCGGGCGTGACTTTAGCTGCATCCACATAGACGTGGCGGCGGTACATGAGACTGAGGAATGACGGTGCAGTGTTGAGTTTGTATAGGAATTGTCCCAGTAAGGGCGATCGTACTAATTCTCTCACGATTCCATGCCAACCGCTTTGCTGTTTGCTCATCGTCGGCAAAGGCCCCCGCCAAGTCGGCGCAGCTAACACAATCTTTGACAAAACATTGGGCTGTGATTGCGCTAATTGCATCACATAACCCGCAGCATGACCTGCTGCAACTACAGCAACCGGACTATTCAAAATTGCCTCAACAAAATCCTTGAGAAATTGATGGTATAATTGCGGTTGATAGTCGGTTCGCGGGCGATCCGATTCGCCAAAACCCGGCCAATCTAAGCTCACAACTTGAAATTGAGGAGCTAATAATTCTGCTAACGGACGCATTTCTTCTCGCGTCGAAACCGTACTGAAAGCAGGCAGCAGCAATACTGGATTGCCCTGTCCTCTGGTTTCGTAAATAACTTTAATTTGCGTTTCTTTCCAATTCCACAGATATTCTTGAACTGCGGCGGGATAGTTGCCAGAATTTGATTTTGTTAAATCTGTAGTTTGAGTCATGGCTGTTGAGTCTTTTTTTTAATTTGTTTCAGCTTGCTTGCTCAATTCACAAGCAAGGGCCTTATTTTTCATCATTTGAAAGATGTTGTAAAATCCGTTAGCGCGGGAAGGTGTCAGACTCACGTTCAAGCCCGTGTCTTGAATAAAATCTGGGGTAATGGTAACAATTTCAGCAGGCGTTAATCCGCTCAAACCTTCCACCAGCAAGCCAACTAATCCTTTGACTAACTGAGCGTCTGAATCGCCTTGATACAAAACTTTTCCGTCTGCCAAATTTGCAGTAACATAAACTTGCGACGCGCAGCCAGAAACTTTGTTTTCCGGCAGTTTGTCGCTTTCGGGAAATGCTGGGAGTCTTTTGGCATACCACAGCAGTTGTTCGTAGCGCTGTTTGGGATCGGAATGTCGCTGAAAGCGCTGAACGATTTTAGCTAGGGCAGCAGGTAGCGCGGTATTTGCGGACATGATTCACTCATCGCGGTTTACTTCGTTAATATTATACATTTAATTTTGCCGACGGGTGCGATCGCCTGCTCATCTGCTCCCACTGAAGCCCTCTTCAGGGGAATGGGTTATTGTTATTGTAGTTAACGAGTTCGAGCGTTCAAAACAGAGGAAATATGGGATTTAGTGCTGTTAAGGAAGATTGTGGTGTAATGTAGTGACTCTGCAAAAAATCTGGCTAAAATATCGAGTTTTTCAGGCAGTTGTGTTCTTAGGATTGGGTTTGCTATTAACCATCGCCCTTTCGCTTTCTTTTGGCGCGGTGCCGATGAGTGCCGATCAATTGTGGCAAGCATTTCTGCACCGAGGTGATGCTGTCAATCAGACTATTTTCTGGGAATTGCGCTTGCCCAGAGTGGCCGCAGCGCTGACGGTTGGTGCAGCTTTAGGAATGTCGGGAGCTTTGCTGCAAGGGTTACTCCGCAACGGTTTAGCCGATCCTTTTGTATTAGGAATTTCTGCTGGTGCGGGGTTGGTTGCGATTACCATGCTGACTTTGGGAATATTTCAAACTTGGGTGCCTTTGGCAGCTTGGATAGGTGCTATTTTAACTTCGATGCTGGTCTACTTTTTGGGAAAAACTAAAACGGGGATTTCTGTTGAACGTTTGGTTTTAGCTGGTGTGGCTGTGAGTTCTCTGTTTGGGGCAATACAAACTACACTGCTGCTGTTAGCTGAAGACAGCCGTTTGCAAGCTGCTTTGAATTGGTTGATCGGTAGTTTGAACGGTCGCGGTTGGTCGGATTTGCAGGTAGCGGCACCTTATATTTTGGCTGCTTTGCTGTTAGGATGTTTTTTGGGTCGATCGATAAATTTGCTGGCTTTGGGCGACGATTTAGCTGTTGGTTTGGGGGCTTCGCTGGTGCGATCGCGCTTGTTGATTGGGGGTGTTGCTACTTTGCTAGCTGCGAGTGCTGTCAGCATCGGCGGATTGATTGGTTTTGTGGGATTGGTTGTGCCTCACGGGGTGCGTTTGTTGGTTGGTAATGATTATCGGTTTGTGTTGCCGCTAAGTGCGATAGGCGGTGCTTGGGTGTTGACTTTTGCTGATTTTTTGGCTCGTTTAGGTGCAGTAGAATTGCCTGTGGGTACGGTTACGGCTTTGTTGGGTTCTCCGCTGTTTGTCTGGCTGCTTTATCGGCGTTCTAGTCAGTAGTCATTAGTCATTAGTTATTAGTAACCAATGCCCCATGCCCCATGCCCCATGGCCCATACCCAATTACCAATTACCAAAATATAATGTCTTTAGAAATTCAAAATTTAACTGGTGGTTACGGCGAAGTTGCGATCGCCCACAACATCACTTTATCTTTGCAACCTGGTGAGTGGTTGAGTCTCATCGGTGCCAACGGTTCTGGTAAGTCTACTTTGTTGAAGTTAGTTAGCCGCATCCTAACTCCGCAGCAAGGAAGTGTGTTGCTTGATGGCAAAGCAATTCATACTGAACCTGCTGCAATTGTTGCTCAAAAATTAGCGATTTTGCCGCAGCAGCAAACAGTACCCGAAGGTTTGACGGTAAGGCAATTAGTTAGCTTGGGGCGTTCTCCTCATCAGGGTTGGTGGCAGTGGGAATTGAGCAAGGAAGATGCAGAGAAGGTGGAAGTTGCTATCAGTCAAACTGGGATTGAGGAATTTCGCGATCGCCCCGTCGAACAACTCTCAGGAGGCGAACGCCAGCGCGCTTTCCTCGCCTTAGCGTTGGCTCAAAACCCGCAAGTTTTGCTGTTAGATGAACCTACGACTTATTTAGATATTTGCTATCAGTTGCAATTGTTAGATTTGCTTAATAAACTAAATATAGAACACAAATTGACGATTATTACGGTGCTGCATGAAATTAATTTAGCTGCTAGGTACAGTTCGCGGATTGCTATGTTAAATAAAGGGGAACTTTTTTGTGTAGGAACTCCCGCACAAGTTTTAAATCCTGATAATCTAGCTCAGATTTTTGGCGTAGAAGCTATAATTTTAGAAACTTCTGTAGGCTTGCAAATTTGTGCGATCGCTCCCACTATTCACACTTAATATTTTTATGATAAGTATAAGCTTCCCCTCGCACTAAGTTCCCAATTTTTGCATAATTATTTCTATTAACTTATTCCCACAATCCCCTGTTCTATCTGAGTGCCACAGGCTTTAAACTATTGCCTAGTATTGATTCCCAAGGGTCGAATAAAAGTTAAGAGATACTTAAAAAATCCGCATTCAGGCAATAAGTGCGGTTTTTTATACAAAATCTACCGTAAACTATTGATATTTAAATCATTAAGCGCTAAAGTGCGATCGAACTTCCCGTCATATCGTTTCCGGTTGCATCGGTATTGTTCAAATATCCAAACAGTCAACCGTCAACAGTCAACCGTCAACAATCATTTCTGAGTGCGATCGAACTTCCCGTCAATTCAGTCTCAACCTGGTTTAAACTCGCTGTAACTCCCGCCTAAACTATGTACAAAACTTTTTTTTATCGTACCGCTATCCTGTTGCTGAGTTTAGCATTTACTGCTTGCTCCGCCGCCACTTCACCCCAAATTCAGCAATCAACTCCTGCTGGTTCGCCAGCCAATCAACCACAAACAACTAACAGCGAATCAGCACAAAAAGTTGTAGCTTTAACACCTTTAACCGCCGATATTATCCATCAACTCGACCCAAGCAAACTTGTAGGAATTCCCGGCAGCGCATTAGTCAGCAGCAACCCCAAATTTACAGGGATTACCGCAGTCACTGCCGAACGCACCCCTCCTAATTTGGAAAAAATCATCGCATTGAAACCGGATTTGGTCGTAGGTGCGTCGGGATTTCATGACCAAACAATGCAAAAATTGCAGCAGCTTGGAATTAAAACTTTACTCACTCAAGTTGATAGCTGGAAATCCCTAGAAGAGTTAACACAAACTTTAGCTAAATCCCTCAATACAAATCCAGAACCTCTGTTAAAACGCTACCAAACATTTTTAGCAGACATCCCGAATCAAAGCCCCGCCACTTTAGTTTTGGTAAGCAGACAACCGATTTTCTCGCCCAATCAAAGCAGTTGGGCTGGAGATTTGCTGGGCAAGTTTAAGGTGAAAAATGTCGCAGCCCAATTGCAAGGAGATAGCCCCGTTCGAGGCTACGTGACGCTTTCAGCGGAAAAGGTTTTAGAGGCTAATCCCGAAGTAATCATTATAGTCGATCGGGGAGAAGGAATTTTAGACCAATTTAAATCTGATTCATTTTGGAATAAACTAACAGCCACAAAAAATAATCGAGTTTACGTTTTTGACTACTACGGATTGGTCAACCCAGGTAGTATCGAAAAAATTGAGCAAGCAACTGCTCAACTTAAACAAGTTCTCGCTAAAAAGTAGAGACCCGATTTATAGAGATAAAAAATCTCTAGAAATCCTGCAACAAATTGACTACAATTTCTCTAAATGTGAGAAAGCTAAAGGCACTCAAAAGCGCGCAGCGATCGGAAACCGGGTTTTTGAGCCTGACTCCCAATGCTGTCGGCTCGCCCTCAAGAAGCTAGATCCAGAGGCGGCAAACCGCGCAACTGCCGCAGCGAGTTGATACACATCTGACAGTCGCAGCCAAACAGCGCCGCCGCCGCATCACTTTCTTCTTCCGTAAAATCCAGCATTGCCACCTGCTGATCATCGGGCCGCTGCCAACTGATTTTTACTTTAGAATTAGCAGCAGCAGCCTTGGCGGGGAGGCGCACGCAAGTCAGACGCTGAGTGTGGGGCGATCGCACACACTTGGGCGAATCAGCCGATTGGCCTAGTGTTTCGGTAATTGGAGCGGGATTTGCGATCGCGCTCAAAGACATCAGAGATCCAAACAGCGTCGGACTTACAAGTAAAGTGAGGAGCAATCTATTCATTTGTCGTCCTTAAGAACTTCAACGTATACAGTAGCCGATTATCTGTTGAAATTCAACAAGGTTTTCGTCCGATATCAGTACGATTTGCCGTTATTAAGGCTTAAAAGCCGAATATTTGCCGCCCAAACCTTCAACAATTATCCGCCTATTGGCAACCCGCATTTTCTGATAAGTATCACCTTTCCTCCCACTTTAAGAATTGTTGCAATTTGAGTAAATTTAGCTCGCCAGTGATAGCAAATTCATCCTATTCTGGTAAACTAATTTCAGCAAGGACAACTCGAAGCAGCGAACAAGTTTACCTCAAAAACCAGGTGGGGAGTGATGAGAACAGTTTTAGTGGTGGAAGATTCCTGCAGCCAGCGGGAGTGCATTTCACATCAGTTGAGATGCAGCGGATTGAATGTAATTCAAGCATCTGACGGTGTGGAAGCGCTGGCTAAAGTTGAGAAAAATTGCCCTGATTTAGTATTATTAGATGTTATAATGCCCCGTCTGGACGGCTACGGGGTTTGTCGTTTAATTAAAGCTAATCCCGAAACTCGGAACATACCGGTGGTATTTTTAACAGGCAAGGGACAGCAGTTAGCTTTATTTTCGAGGTTCCAGGGCGATCGCGCCGAGGCTTATGTTAGCAAACCTTGGCAGCCGAGGGAACTTTTGGCAACTATCAAAAAAGTTTTGCTCAATGCCAATATTAAGTTCGATCGAGCTTCAGCGGACGCTTGGACAGAATACGGAATTTTAAACTTAAGTACAGTCGAACTGTATCAAAGCCATGCCGATGCTTGGACCAAATACAGCTCCCAAATTATTAAATTGTACGATTCCAGCTTAGCAGCTTTCGAGCAAGCTTTGGCAATTGAACCGAGTCACTCGAATGCAAACAAGTATCGCAACCGAGTCCAGACAATCCGGGCAATCTTGATGAAAAAATTAGAGCAAACTAAACCTTGCAAAGTGTGCGATTATTATTACGGTAAGGATGGCATCAATTGTGCGGTGCATCCGGTTGGCCGCCCTCAAGAACAGTGTCGCGATTGGGAACTTAATTAAACTAAAATGAAAACAAATAACCGCGCTAACTTGGAAAAGTTGCTGCAAGAAAGAAACGAACATCCCGAAAGAATGGCTGAAATTGATGAAAAAATTAATGCCACTTTCCGCAAAAATTACGCAATTTTAGTAATGGATATGTCGGGATTTTCGCGCACGACAGTCCGCTACGGAATTATTCATTTTTTGGCAATGATTCACCGGATGCACGGAATTGTCAAACCGATAATTTCCGAATACGGTGGCACTGTAGTTAAGGAGGAAGCAGACAATATTTTTGCAGTTTTTGCTGATGTAAAATCAGCGGTGGAAGCTGCGATCGACTCTTTGAAACAAACGGCCGCTGTCAACACGACACTGCCGCCGGAGATGGATATTTACCTCTGCATTGGTATTGGCTGTGGCGATGTTTTGATGCTGGAAGGAGAGGATATGTACGGATCGGAATTTAATCTGGCATCCAAGCTAGGAGAGGATTTGGCGGAACGCGGAGAGATTTTGCTTACCTCAGCAGCCTTTGAAAAGTTAGAAGGTGACAAGCAAGATTGGGAAAAAGTGGAACTTTCGGTTTCAGGTTTGGAGTTGGTGGCGTACAAGCGGCTGTAATCGCCTGAATTTCTGTTGTGTTCTCCTTTTTTGCCCTGCTGGAAAATGAGAACATGACTTGCGCCAGCCTTCACTAGAAACCCGGTTTCTTCGCAGATATCGGGCGACTCAGCCATT
Source organism: Microcoleus sp. B3-D2 (assembly GCF_036705345.1). Classification (NCBI taxonomy): domain Bacteria; kingdom Bacillati; phylum Cyanobacteriota; class Cyanophyceae; order Oscillatoriales; family Microcoleaceae; genus Microcoleus; species Microcoleus sp. B3-D2. The sequence goes on along the minus strand of NZ_JAUBUG010000048.1, from coordinate 50,145 downwards.
TTGAGATAAACCAGGTTAATGAAGCTATATTCTTAGAGAATATCGAGTTTAAATAAAATTTAAAATCAGATGATTGAGGAACACAAAACTTGGCAATCTATTAATTTATCCGCTATTGGACAGCGGCTGGCTTGGTTGCAGCAACAGCCAGACAAAGTTATTTTTTGCAAAGAGTCTGGTGTTCACTATGTTGCAGTCACAAAAGAGCGATCGCACATTAAGCTATCTTTAGTAGAAAAAGTCAATCAGCACACAGATTTACTGCAATCTGTTTTCGATTTCAACAATCCTTTACATCTAGTGTCTGAATATACTCAGGCGATGATGTTGGGTTTAGTGTGGCAAAGCCAACCTCAAAGAATCTACATGGCTGGATTTGGTGGCGGCAGAGTTCCCTTAGTTTTGCACCACTATTTGCCGCACACTGTTATAGAATGTGCGGAGGTCGATCCGATCGCGATCGAAGCAGCTAAAAAGTGTTTTGGGGTGAAATTCGACGATCGGCTAACTGTAACTATTCAAGACGGCAGAGAGTATTTAGAGCAGCAAAAATCAGATACTCAGTACGATATCATTATGATCGACGTAGCTTTTGGCAACGGCTACTTTCCGCACCGCCTATCCACCAAAGAATTTTATCAAATCTGCGAAAAACACTTGTCAAGCGAGGGAGTGGTGCTAGCAAATCTGCTGCACAGAGATGAGTTTTATGCCGAAAAAATCACAACTTTTCAAAGTGTGTTTTCTCAGGTGTGCGTGTGTGTTTGCCAGGAAAGTAATAGCATTTTGATTGGTAGCAACAGCCAGATTTTGGAGAAAGATGAGATTGTTGCTAAGGCAAAATATTTGCAAGATAGCCATCAATTTTCCTTTCCATTAACAGACAGGGCGCTTGAGGTAAAAGTAGGTAGAGAATTGGCGGAGGCTGTACCTACTTTAGACAAAGCTCAAATTTTTCATGACGATTCGCCGCCCGCTGGTTATTTTGATTGCTGGTTATTCTGATATTGATAATAATATCTCGCTTTTATCGAAGTTTCGATCCCCCTCGTATCCCCCTTAATAAGGGGGACTTTGAATGAATGCTCTTGTCCCCCCCTTGTGTTTTGGGGGGTTAGGGGGGAGCGAGATGATGGTTACTCACACAGAATATTGATGCTACTTTTTCCCGGAATTTTCAGCGCCGATCGCCGATAGAGAAAAAATCTATAATAAATCCATATTCTAAAATCTATAATCAAATGGCGACACCAGTTGATTTTCCTAAATATCTGCAATCCCTGGTTGAGTCTTATAAAAAACAACAGCATCTCTACACGCTGACGGATTTACAGGTGGAGGTGCGCGTGGAAAAGCCACCGGAGGATTCATCGGAACGTCCATCCCCAGAAAATAAATCAGAAACGAAAATCGAGCGGCTGGAAGTGCTCGCGGGAATCCGCAAGTACGTGCAGCAGGGAAATGTGCTGCTAGTGGGCAAGCCAGGTTCGGGAAAATCGACGGTTTTGCAGCGTTTTCGGTGGGAATTGGCACTAGAAGCGCTCAATGAGGGCGATCGACCGATTCCGGTGTTGGTGCAGTTGAGGAGCGATCGCTCGATTTTAGAAGCAATCCGTGCCGAATTTCGACAGGCAAAGCTGAAAGTTAGCGAGGAAGAGGTGGATGATTTGCTGCTGGATGGCAGGTTGCTGCTGTTGCTGGATGGCGTGAATGAGATGCCATCGCAACAACGGCGACAGGAATTGCAGCTATTTCGCGACGAAAATTCCGATACGCCGATGATTTTCACGACGCGGGATTTGGCGCTGGGCGGATCTTTGGGCATTGAGAAAAAGCTGGAGATGTGCGGGCTGACGCAACTGCAGATGCGGGAGTTTGTGCACAAGCATTTGCCGCAACATGGGGATTCGCTGCTGCGACAATTGGGCGATCGCCTGCGAGAGATTGCCGAAACGCCGTTACTACTGGAAATGATGTGTAAGGTGTTTAAAAATAGCGGGAAAATTCCCCAGAGTAAGGGCGAGTTGTTTCAGGAGTTCGATCGCCAGTATGACGAGTTTAAGCGCGGTGCGTTGGTTTCGGATGATTTTCGGCGCTTCAAGTCGGAGGTTTTGCAGCAGTTGGCTTTTGTGATGTTGCAGGGTGACTCGCAGCGCCCCACCGATGGTTGGGTGGCGATTTCTCGCGATCGGGCTGAGGAGATTTTGGAGTGCTGGTTGCGCGATCGGGGGGTACTGGATGCGCCAACGAAGGCGAAGGAATGGCTAGAGGATTTGCTGGAGCACCATCTGTTGCAGGTGGCGGCAAAGCCGGAGGAAATTGAGTTTCATCACCAATTATTTCAGGAGTATTATGCAGGGCGGGCATTGCTGAAACTGTTGGTTGAAAGGCATATTGATGCGATGGATGATCAACGGTTGCAGCATTTCTATTTAAATTATTTTAAATGGACGGAGCCTCTGGCGTTCATGCTGTCGTTGTTGCGGGATAAGGTGCAGGCGGTGCGGGTGGTGCGGCTGGCTTTGGAGGTGGATTTGATGTTGGGGGCGCGGCTGGCGGGGGAGGTGCAGCGGGAGTTTCAGCAGCGCACGGTTGGGTTGGTGGATGGGTTGGATGTGCCGAGGTGGTTAAAGGTTGAGCTTTTGGGGGAAGCGCGATCGGATGAGGCGATTCTGGGATTACTTAAACTCGTTAAATATTCAGAGTCTGATGTGCGTAGGAGCGCGGCATCTGCCTTAGGCAAAATCGGTAACGAAAAGGCGATTCCGGGATTACTTAAACTCGTTGAAGATTCAGAGTCTGATGTGCGTAAGAGCGCGGCAGATGCCTTAAACAATATCGGTGACGAAAAGGCGATTCTGGGATTACTTAAACTCGTTAAATATTCAGAGTCTGATGTGCGTAGGAGCGCGGCATCTGCCTTAGGCAAAATCGGTAACGAAAAGGCGATTCCGGGATTACTTAAACTCGTTGAAGATTCAGAGTCTGATGTGCGTAAGAGCGCGGCAGATGCCTTAGGCAATATCGGTGACGAAAAGGCGATTCCGGGATTACTTAAACTCGTTGAAGATTCAGAGTCTGATGTGCGTAGGAGCGCGGCAAAGGAATTAGGCAAAATCGGTAACAAAAAGGCGATTCCGGGATTACTTAAACTCGTTGAAGATTCAGAGTCTGATGTGCGTAGGAGCGCGGCAAAGGAATTAGGCAATATCGGTGACGAAAAGGCGATTCCGGGATTACTTAAACTCGTTGAAGATTCAGAGTCTTTTGTGCGTACAATGGCGGCAGATGCCTTAGGAAAAATCGGTGACGAAAAGGCGATTCCGGGATTACTTAAACTCGTTGAAGATTCAAAGTCTTATGTGCGTTGGGGCGCGGCAGATGCCTTAGGCAAAATCGGTGACGAAAAGGCGATTCCGGGATTACTTAAACTCGTTAAATATTCAGAGTCTGATGTGCGTAGGAGCGCGGCAGATGCCTTAGGCAATATCGGTAACAAAAAGGCGATTCCGGGATTACTTAAACTCGTTGAAGATTCAGAGTCTGATGTGCGTAGGAGCGCGGCATCTGCCTTAGGCAAAATCGGTGACGAAAAGGCGATTCCGGGATTACTTAAACTCGTTGAAGATTCAGAGTCTGATGTGCGTAGGAGCGCGGCAGATGTTTTAGGCAAAATCGGTAACAAAAAGGCGATTCCGGGATTACTTAAACTCGTTGAAGATTCAGAGTCTGATGTGCGTAGGAGCGCGGCAGATGCCTTAGGCAAAATCTGTGACGAAAAGGCGATTCCGGGATTACTTAAACTCGTTGAAGATTCAGAGTCTGATGTGCGTAGGAGCGCGGCAGATATTTTAGGCAAAATCGGTAACGAAAAGGCGATTCCGGGATTACTTAAACTCGTTGAAGATTCAGAGTCTGATGTGCGTAGGAGCGCGGCAGATGTTTTAGGCAAAATCGGTAACAAAAAGGCGATTCCGGGATTACTTAAACTCGTTGAAGATTCAGAGTCTGATGTGCGTAGGAGCGCGGCAGATGCCTTAGGCAAAATCTGTGACGAAAAGGCGATTCCGGGATTACTTAAACTCGTTGAAGATTCAGAGTCTGATGTGCGTAGGAGCGCGGCATCTGCCTTAGGCAAAATCTGTGACGAAAAGGCGATTCCGGGATTACTTAAACTCGTTGAAGATTCAGAGTCTTATGTGCGTGGTGGCGCGGCACATGCCTTAGGCCAAATCTGTGACGAAAAGGGGATTCCGGGATTACTTAAACTCGTTGAAGATTCAGACTATTTGGTGCGTTGGTTCGCGGTATATGCCTTAGGCAATATCGCTAAGCAGCACGCAGAGAAAGTCGCCCCCCATCTCCCCCACCTCCTTACCTTAATCCCCTCCGAATCCGGCAAAGAATTTCACCGCCTCATCCTCGTCATCCAAGCCGCCTGCAAATACTACAAATACGAGATTCGTCAGTTGTCCCTAGCACCGCACCCAGCCAAACCACCCCAACCAAACGAGATCCTTGCTAACATTGACGAAACCACTCAGCAAATCTACAAAACAACAAAAGAAATGTCTGATAAACCCACCCAAGACTTCTCCAATTCTACTTTCCACGCCCCTTTCAACTTCGGAGATAACCACGGCAATCAAGCCCAAAATATCACCATCGCCGCCCAGCAATCCTCCCCTGAAGCTGCGCTGAATGCAGTAGTGCAAATCATTCAGGCATTAGAAAAAAAGTATACCTATGTGCAAGACGAACAACAGGCACTCAATATTATTGATGCAGAATTTAAGGAAATCAAACAGCAAAAACCCATCGAGTGGCAAAACCTAATCAGCGTCAAACGGCTTTACAACGGTGGCAAAAAAGCAGCGGTAAAAGTTGGCGAACACTTCACCGAATCAAACCCCTGGGGCAAAGGACTTGTTGCCTTCATCGAAGGCGTATCCGAAGACGTGAACTAGCCATAGGAATTACGCACGGGAGGTCAGAAACCGGGTTTTTACCAAAATACTTCGTTGTTAGCCAGAGATTAAGTAAAAAACCCGGTTTCTTTGGCGGAGTGCGTAAGTCTTGCCAAAAGTTTGATACAAAAGTAAGCGCTATCCCAACCGGAGGCTAACAGCATGATTCAAAATCCCGCATACTATCAGATGGTGCTAGACACCTTGTGCACCGCCCTAGAGGATGCCCGCCCCGCTGTCAGGGCGAAAGCAGCAGAAGCACTGGAAAAAATAGGAGATGTCGCGATGGTCCCCATATTAGTTAAAGCCTTCAAAGACACCTCACCAGAAGTCCCTTCCAGCGTCATCCAAGCCCTCAAACAACTGATACTAAATGAGGCTTAAATACTCCTTTCTTTTCTTCGTCCCTCTCTGCTGGGACGAAAGTTTGTGCAGACGCGATTTCAAGCTCCGAGTAATCTTATCCTTTCATATATTCAGCCATCTGCTGTTCCAGCTTAGCCAACAATGTATCCACATCGGTTGCAGCTTCCTCAAAACAAACAGGAGGTTCAGGCTTAGGTTCAAAAAGAATCAACTTAATTTGACCTTCACCGATCGCCAAAATCGCCACTTCCTTCTCAGGCTTGTGAGCGTTCAACACACCTACAACTTCCTGAATATGACTTCTCACTTGACGGTTCAACTCCTCAACCGCCTCTTTCTTACAATACACAAAACGCGCAGTTTCTGCAATATCAATTGCCAAAATCTCCTCGCTTTCCTCTCCCCTTTCCAGAAATAGCCCCCAAGCCAAAGCAGCCAATTCATTTTGATTAGCTTTCACGAATTTATCTAATTTGCGACTCCAGCTATTTTCGTTGGGTTTGGACTCAGGGCTATCAAATAGAAACATTTTCTCTTCTTGTTTGTATAAACTAATATTTTACAGTCAGCAGTCAGTAGTCAGTTGGCAGTTGGCAGTTGGCAGTTGACTGTTGTCATTAGTTACCCATGCCCAACCCCCCATCCCCAATTCCCAATTAGCAATTCCCAATTACCCAAAACCGCTGCGTTTCTATCTTATACCAGATTGCACGCGCCAGAGCGCCGCATAAATTCCGTCCTGTTCGATCAGTTGTTCGTGCTGCCCCGATTCTACCACTAGCCCCTCTTCCATGACACAAATGCAATCGGCATTGCGGACAGTAGAAAGACGGTGGGCGATCGCAATTGTAGTGCGATTCTTGGTAATTCGTTCGAGCGATCGCTGAATGGCCGCCTCCGTCTCGTTATCCACCGCTGAAGTAGCTTCGTCAAGAATCAAAATCGGCGGATTCTTCAAAACAGCCCTCGCAATTGCAATTCGCTGCCGCTGTCCCCCCGACAATTTTTGACCGCGTTCCCCTACAATAGTCATGTAACCGTCCGGCAATTGCGCGATAAACTCGTGCGCTTCCGCAATTTTAGCAGCATTTACTATCTCTCGATTAGTTGCCTCAAAACTGCCGTAAGCAATATTTTCTGCCACCGTACCGTGAAACAAAAACACATCTTGACTCACCAATCCGATCGCTCTCCGCAAATCTTTTAAATTCAGGTTATTTAATTCTATCCCGTCGAGATAAATACTGCCGTACTGTACCTCGTACAGCCTCAAAATTAGTTTCACCAGCGTACTTTTCCCCGAACCAGTCGCCCCAACAATCGCAGTAGTTTTCCCCGCCTGCAGAGTCAGGGAAAAATACTGCAAAATCGGTTTTCTTTGATTGTAAGAAAAGGTAACATTTTTAAATTCCAGCTCACCTTTAATCGAACTAAGCGGCAGCCGAATATCACCCGTATGAATTGCGATCGGAGTATCCAACAAATCCATCACCCGATTAGTAGAAGCCATGGCGCGCTGGTATTGATCCAGAGTATTTCCCAGGCGAGTCAGCGGCCACAGCAACCGCTGGGTCATAAACACCAAAACGCTGTAAGTTCCCACAGACAACCGGCCCGCCACCACCTCCAAACCGCCCAGAAATAGCGTTGCAATAAACCCCAAGAAAATGACAACCCGAATCAGCGGAATAAAAGCAGCCGAAAGTACGATCGCCCGTCGGTTGCTTTGGCGGTAAGCTTGGCTTTGTGTTTCGATGCGCTGAATTTCATAATCTTCGGAAGTAAAACTTTTAATAGTAGTAATTCCCATCAAATTATTCGACAGTTGCCCGTTCAGAAAACTCACCTTTTCCCGCACATCAGCATAGAGAGGAGCGAGGCGATCTTGAAAAGCGAGCGAACCCCAAATAATAAAAGGTATCGGCAGCATTGACAGCCCAGCAACAAGAGGAGATGCAGCAAAAAAAGCCGCGCCAATCACACCAACCGTTGTCATTACCTGAATTACCTCATTAGCGCCGTCGTCCAAAAAACGTTCGAGTTGATTGATATCATCATTGAGAATAGAAATCAAACCGCCCGTACTGCGTTCTTCAAAATAAGCTAATTCTAATTCCTGCAAATGGCTGTAAGCTTCCAGACGCAAATCGTGTTCAATATCCTGAGCCAAATTGCGCCACAAATAATCATAGGCATATTCAAAAATAGATTCCAACGCCCAAACAACCGCGCTCAAAAAAGTGATAATTGCCAGTTGCCAAAAGACATCTTTTATGCCCCACTGAGCGAGTAGAGAATCTTGCTGTTTCACCACCACATCAACGGCAATACCGATTAATGCTGGCGGCGCTAAATCAAAGAATTTATTCAGCAGCGAACAGATACTTGCCAGCCAAGCTTTCAGGCGGTAGCGGCGCCCGTACTTCAGCAGCCGCTTTAGGGGATGGACAGGTTTTGATGGATTTGGTAATGCTAGAGAATCATTCATAGGGCATGAGGTATCGGAAATAGGGCCGAGAATTAAAAATTAGTAGGGCGATCGGCGCGCACCTTACCCTTGTTTAATTTTTAATTCTCAAATGCCCCGTTCCTAAGCTTTAAACGTTAACACTGGCTTCATTTTAGCGACTGCACCAACTATTTGCGCCTCAACCTGAACGTCAATTACTGGTTGAATTGGCTTGTAAGCGGCCGGTGCTTCTTCGATTCTGCGTTCTTCGCGCCAGGTAATGCAATCTACGCCCGTTAATCCCAAAGCGGAGTCAGTTTTGTCAGCACCTGCGCGACTCATATCGAAGCGCGATCGCGCCCTACCTGCACCGTGAGAAGCCGATCGCAAAAATCGATCGTTCCCCGAACCAACCAGCAAATAAGACGGCGCGCCCATCGAACCCGGTACAATTACAGGCTGACCGGAATGTGCGGGACAAGCGCCTTTGCGCGTTACCCAGCCGGCACCTTCAGCTAAAGTGATATTGTGAGGCAAATCGTATACTAAGGGAGCTTCCACATCGCCGAAAACTTGTCGCAAACGCCAGCGCAGAAGTTCTGCTAGCAGCAAACGGTTGATAAAACCGTAGTTAGCGGCGGTTGCTTCGGCTTGCAGGTAGCTGTTCACAAGTTCGGGATTTGCTGCCACAGACAGCGGGAAAAGCCGGGATTCAGGATGTTTCAGAGTTTTCGGCCAGGCCTCGCACGCTCGATCGCGCCACATTCCGCCGATGTATTTGCCGACATTCCGCGAACCCGAGTGAATCATGAAAGCGATTTGTCCCGATCGAACTCCCCAAGCATAAGCCGTAGCTCGATCGATAACTTCCTCAACCACTTGAATTTCGACAAAGTGATTGCCGCCACCGATGGTAGCTAACCCGCCATCCCTGACTAAGCCGTCAATCGATTTTAGATTTTAGATTTTAGATTTTAGATTGACCCCACGGATAAATGCGGGGGCTTGAGGATTTTCGATTTTCGATTTTGGATTGATTCCACGGGTAAATCCGGGGGCTTGTACCATCCAGAAATTCTTGGTCATTTGGGACTAATTCTTCGGGAGCCCATTTGACATCGCCATTCATGGAACCGCCGAGGAAAGTGCGATCGCACTCTGCGGCCAACTGCTCGAAATCCGAATTAGCCGCGCTGCCGGTTGCCTCGTCCAGCATACCATCCAGCCATCCGGGAATCCCGTGTTGGAACATCGCGCGAGCAGTTTTTGCAGTCATGCTGACATCGCGAGTACCGAAGAAATAATCGCCTTTGAGCAATTCTACAAATCGATCGCGCTGACTGAGGAATTGTTCGATCGACAAATCCGCAACGTGTAACCGCATCCCGCAGTTAATATCGGAACCGGTAGCCGCCGGAATCACCATTCCTGCTGTTTCTACGATCGAGCCGATCGCCACCCCCGCATCCCCCGGATGGAAGTCAGGAGTAGCGCAGGCGCGGCAAACGCAGCCGCCTTGAGGGTGTCGAACATTCGCCAAATTTGCTAACTGTTTGAGCGCCTTTGCTTCCACAGGAAAATCCTCTGGGAGCAAGACTTCCGCTGTTGGAGCATCGGCATTTTGCCAGTGTTCTTTCAAAGAACTATTGAGAGAAATGGAGTAAACTTTGTTGCTGTAACTAACATCAAGACCTTGCCGAGACAAAGCTCGCAAAAGCCTGTTCAAGTTTTTTGGCTGCTGCATAAATAGTCTGTTGCGGGTTGCATAGCAACCCCCAAAAGTTGAAGTGATTTTTTAGGGAACAAAAGACTTGGGTTCAGCAGCCGCAATCTTTTTCAAGATAAGTTGAAAGGCAACTTTTCTAATGACTAAATTTATGACATATCATTTTTGATATGTCAACCCTTTCAGGGAATTTTTAATAAATATATAGCGCTCCTAAATCATTTGTGAATTTCTTACTCCCTCCCCTTAGTAAGGGGAGGGCTGGGGTGGGGTAAAAAATTTACGACTCCTGCAAGGATGGCTATATACGATTTACCAAGCGGTGTCAGAAACCCGGTTTATGCCTAGCAAAATCGCATCCAAACCAAAGATTTTGCGAAGAAACCGGCTTTTTTGGGCCAGCGCGTCCGACCGCATTCGAGTCTTCATTATCCGAATTAGCCGCGCTGCCGGTTGCCTCGTCTGGCATAGCATCCAGCCATCCTGGAATCCCGTGTTGGAACATCGCGCGAGCAGTTTTTGTAGTCCTGGTGACATCGCGAGTACCGAAGAAATAATCGCCTTTGAGCAATTCTACAAATCGATCGCCCTGACTGAGGAATTGTTCGATCGACAAATCCGCAACGTGTAACCGCATCCCGCAGTTAATATCGGAACCGACAGCCGCCGGAATCACCATTCCTGCTGTTTCTACAATAGAGCCGATCGCCACCCCCGAATCCCCCGGATGGAAGTCAGGAGTAGCGCAGGCGCGGCAAACGCAGCCGCCTTGAGGGTGTCGAACATTCGCCAAATTTGCTAACTGTTTGAGCGCCTTTGCTTCCACAGGAAAATCCTCTGGGAGCAAAACTTCTGCTGTTGGAGCATCGGCATCTTGCCAGTGTTCTTTTCGAGTAGACTTTATTGTCGTAACTAACCTCAAGACTTGGCCGAGACAAAGCTCGCAAAACCCTGTTCAATTTTTTTTGCTGCTGCATAAATAGTCTGTTGTGGGTTGCAGTACAACCGCCACAAATGGAAGAGATGTTGTAGTTAGTAAAATAATTTGGTTCAGTAGCAGCAATCTTTATATAGAGAAGTTGAAGCCAACTTCTCGACTCACTACAAGTATGACACTTCATTTTTTCCGGGTAGATTTACCCAACTTATCTGCCATAGCGAGGTATCCAAGATTTGTGAACCTCTTCCCTGTTCTGCTGTTTTTCAGCGCTGTCAGCGCCGCTCAAAGCTCGTTTCCTCCCTTTTCTGGTTAAATATAAATTAGCTGACTAAGGGTTGAGTTCAGGTTTCCCAAAAACCAGACTTTTTTTCAATTCCCGCCAATACTCCCCAACTTTTGTTTCTCCCAAAGCCCTGCGAATTTTCTGAATCCTGCTGCTTCTTACAGGTGGCTTTCCGTAGTAAAGAAATTGACTGATGTCTTTAGCAAGGGCCGCATTCATGAAAGTTTTAACATCTTCGCGAGCCAAATATTTCTCCCGAACCTCCTGCAAATATTCGTCTTGAGCATTCGTGTGAAATACCGTCCAGCTCGGGTCTTCCATCTTACACAAAGTATATTGGTTGTGAGCCTCCATATATGCGCTAAATGCTTCTTCCAGCAAAAACCTGCCAAACTGGTGTGTTCCTTCAAATCTGGAAGCAATATATTCACCCGCAAATTCTTGCATGACTGCAACGAAGGTACTGTGCTTCATCAAAGAAAAATTGATCGTGCAGGCTTCAATGAAGTACCACCCAGCCCAAGCGTCGAGATGTGGGAACGATCTGTTAAAACCTCCGCCCACTGCAAAAATTTCATCTCGTTCGAGATAATCGATCGCTTCCTCTAACCAACCGTCGTGGCCTTCTCTGTAAGGTAACGTGTCAATTTTGAACCACAATACATACGGCTTGCTAGCGATTGCTCCCGCTGTATACTCCTGAATAAAACATCTATCTTTGTCATTGTCTTGATGGTGCGATGCAATGATTTGCAGCTTATCAATTAAGCCCTCCTGATAGAGTTCCCAATAAACTTTTTGAGTGTCGCTATCGCTGCCACCGTCAACCACAATAACTTCCCCTGGTTTGCCGCCTAAAAACTTAAACCAATCCAGGAGAATCTCTCTATAGGCTAACCCATTGCCAAAATTGGCTGAGACCATCGACACTTCACTGAGTTTGCTTAATGGCTCGCTCATAATTTTTTATTCAAGGAATATAGTGGTTGCTTGTCCCTTACAACTTACTAAAATTTTAGACGATTGTCAATTTTAAATAACTTCATTACCGTAAAAATACTGAGCACTTTACTGTGTGTTTGATTATATTTGTAACAGCACCAGCCCTGGACGCACTCCGGCTCTCATAAACGGGGTTTTTTAACTTAGGACTAAGGCCAAAAAACCCGGTTTCTTCCGCGCCGGTCAGCTAGTCGGTGGACTTGTAGAGTTAATACCTCACTTACGCACCGAAACTTAAAAAACCGCGTTTTTTAACCGATATTCCTCGCGCTACACGGAGGAGTGTGGGGTCAAAGAACCGGGTTTTTACGATACATCTTAGGTTGAGCAACAAAACCTCCAGAAACAAACCGGGTTGCTGCACAAGTCCTCAATAAGTTTGTTTGACAGGCGAAAAATGGCAAACTTTTAATTAGAGATTGCTTAAAGATAATATCTAACCGTTGTTACAACCCGACTTTTTTTAGCCCGCAAAGCCGCTTTCAAAAAGAAAGCAGTTTGATTGTGCAGCAGTCCCTCCCACCAATTTCGCGTCACAAAAGCCGGAATGATCAGCGTTAAATACACTCCCGGTCGCTGCTCTTCAAACAAAGTCAAAAAGTGAGTCAAAGCCTCACCAACAGAACGGTAAGGCGATTCGAGAATTTCCAAAGGAATGTCTGACTGCAAATCTTTCCAAGCTAATTGTAATTTTTCTCGATCGGTCAAACCAATATCTACGTGAACTGCCACAACTTCATCAGCAATTAAACGCGCGTAATCAAGGGCCTCGAAAGTTCCCCGGTGCAACTGCCCGACTAACACCACTGCCGGATGTGTTACCGTCTTAACTCTAGGTCTGGGAAGATAAGACCTCGGTTCTATTCCCTGAATGCTCAAGCGAGCCGTTACATACCGATAGTGTCGGCGAATAGCTAAAAATAGACTGACTACGATCGGAATAGTTACTACGACAACCCAAGCTCCCAAAAGGAATTTTGTAGCGAGAATTACAGCCAAAACTCCCGTTGTTGCCACTGCACCAACACCGTTCATCACAGCACTAAGTTGCCAACCTTTACCTCGTTCCTTAAACCAGTGAACTACCATTCCAGATTGGGAGAGAGTAAAAGAAGTGAAAACTCCAACCGCATACAGGGGAAGCACCGCGCTCGTATTGCCTCGAAAGATGATAATTAAAAGAGCAGCGCAGAAGCTGAGCAGATTAATGCCATTAGAATAAACCAGTCGATCGCCCAACAGCGACAACTGCCTGGGCAAGAACCCGTCCCGCGCCAAAAAATAACAAAGTCGCGGAAAATCTGCATAACTCGTATTCGCAGCCAACAGCAAAATCAACAGAGTTGCTGCCTGCAAATAGTAATAAAATATACCCACACCAAAAATCTGTTTTCCCAACACAGAAAGGAGCGTTTCATGTTCGCTAGGAATCACGTGATAAATATTACCCAAGTAACTAATTCCCACAAACATCACTCCTAGAATTACCCCCATATAGGTCAAAGTCAGGCTCGCATTTTTCCATTCAGGAGGCTTAAAAGCCAATACCCCGTCTGATATGGCTTCAACTCCTGTCAAGGCCGTACAGCCCGCTGCAAACGCGCGCGCCAGCAGAAATAATCCCAAAGGTTCCTTAGCCGGAATATTTTCTAATGTCGGCAAAACGTGACCTGTTGCCTGTTGATATAAACCCGTGCCAATCAAGATAAAAATTACCACGATAAACGCATAGGTAGGAACCATAAATATATTGCCCGATTCCCGCACGCCCCTGAGATTGGCAAACATGACTAAGACAATAAAAAATAAACACAGTTCCACTCTATACGGTTCCAATCCGGGAAATGCTGAAGTTAAGGCCGCCACCCCAGCCGAAATACTGACTGTTACAGTTAAAATGTAGTCAATCATCAGTGAAGCTGCTGCGACCAAACCGGGATAAATACCTAAGTTTTCTCGCGCCACAATGTAAGCACCGCCACCGTTGGGGTACGCTTTAATTGTCTGTCGGTAAGACAGGGCAACGATCGCCAACAGTAAAATAATAATTCCAGAAATAGGCAGCGATAAACTCAAACTACTACTCCCTGCTAGTAACAGCACGAGCAGAGTTTCTTGAGTAGCGTAGGCAACAGACGAAAGTGCATCGGAAGCCAGAACAGCTAGTCCTGCAGCGTTGCTTAGGCGTTCATGAACCGATGCGCTAGTGGGGAGAGATTCACCTAGTAAAAATCGCTTGAGTCGAGAATAAGTGTACATTGAAACTCAATATATAGGCATCCACAAATCATAATCGAGACGGGGAAAGTTTTAAGTATTTTTTGGCTCACAATTTGTAATTTTGTCTCGCTTGTTGAGTCAGCTTCAGCTTGTGTTCGAGAGCTTGCCAATTTTCGGCAGCGATATCGGTGATGAACTCGTCAAGACTGTCGCGGTAAATAGAGAGCGATCGCAACAATTCCTCTCGATTGTACTTTGCCACCATCACTCCCAGCTCGGGATTGCCGCCGCCAACGCGGCTCGTGTCCCGAAAACCCGAACTCGCCAAATGTTGGGCTAAATTAACAATATCCCGATCGCCCTCTCGATCGCAGGCAGCAACCAGCGTCGCGCTCGCCATGAGCGGCAAATGAGAAATCCAAGCCACAGCTCGATCGTGTTCTTCCGGCTCACATCGGTAAACTTTAGCACCCAGCAACCGCGCAATTTCCTCAACCTTATCCACCGCAAGCGCCGGCGTCTGGGGAGTCGGCGTCACCACGTAAGGCCGCCCGACAAACAAATCCGGCACCGCCGCCTCAATTCCGCTTTCAGCAGTCCCCGCCATCGGGTGTCCCCCGACAAAGTTCGGCCACAGAGAAGACACAGCCTGCACTATGGGTGTTTTTACGGAACCGACATCCGTTACAATAGTATCCCGGGAAAGATAGGACACCAACTCTCGGACGATCGGCTCGATCGACCCCAGCGGCGTGCAAATAAAAACTACATCGGCTGCTGCCATTAGAGACAGGTGTATGCTGGCTTCATTGACAACACCGCGAGCTTGCGCCCGAGAGCAAGTCTGCAGCCGACTGGAAACCCCAAAAACATTAAACCCGCGCGATCGCAAATCCAGCCCGATCGAGCCGCCAATTAAACCCAGTCCTACAATACCGATATTCATAGCAATAAAATGGGGATATTTGATACGGTGCCGCCCCCATGACAGTCGAGGAACTCCTGAAAAAATATGCCGCCGGAGAAAGAAATTTTGCCGGAATCAACCTGACTGAGGCCAACCTCAGCGGCGTCAACTTGAGCGGAGCCAACCTCAAGGGTGCGAATCTGAGTGTAGCAAACCTGAGCGGAGCCAACCTCAGCAAAACCAACCTCATCGGTGCCAAACTCAACATTGCCAGACTCAGTGGCGCCCATCTAGGCGGCGCCGACCTCACCGACGCCGACCTCAACGTCGCTTACCTAGTGCGAGTTGACCTCAAAAAAGCCATACTCATAGGAGCGAAACTGATCAGAGCCGAACTCATTCGAGCCGAACTCAGCGGCGCAAACCTCAGCGGCGCAAACCTCAGCGGCGCCACCCTCACCGAAGCCACCCTTCGAGGAGCCAACCTCGCTCAAGCCAACCTTCGAGGCGCTCATCTCAGTGGCGCGTGCTTGACAGAAGCCAACCTCGAACAAGCCAACCTGCAAGGCGCCGACCTCAGCCGAGCCGACCTCAGCGGCGCAGACTTGCGAGGCACAGAACTGAGACAAGCCAACCTCACTCAAGCCGTACTCAGCGGCGCCGACCTCAGCGGCGTCAATTTGCGCTGGGCAATCCTCAGCGGCTGCAATCTCCGCTGGGCCGACCTGAGCGAAGCCAAATTGAGCGGTGCCGACCTCAGCCGAGCCGACCTCTGTCACGCCGACCTGTCAAATGCCAGTTTAGTTCACGCCGACCTGACAAATGCCTATTTGATCCGCGCCGACTGGATTGGAGCCGACTTAACCGGAGCCACCTTAACCGGAGCCAAACTCCACGCAGTTTCGCGGCTCGGCATCAAAACCGAAGGCATGACCTGCAAGTGGGTCGATCTGAGCCCCAACGGCGACCACAGCCAAATTTACTGGTTGAACTCTGGAGGAACCCACGAATTTTTTCACGAAACCTTGCCCACAGTTCGGATTGTGATTGACTCGCCCTTAGATCAAGGCGCTCATTTTGCCCTAGCTGCCACTTATTACCAAATTGCCCAACAATACCCGAGTTTAAGTCAGCCTCCCACGATCGAAGTCAGCTCCAGGCGCACCGTACTCGCCTTTAAAATGGACAGCGACGATAAATTATTTGCCACCGCTTACGTTGCCATCATTCCTTTTAACGACGCCGCCATCACTCAAAAAAACCTGATCGCTTTGATGAAAATGATTCAATCTCACGATGCAGGCAAGCTTAACGTCAAAGAATCTAAACACGTCCAGTTATGCAGCAAAGCTCTCAACCAAGCTATTAGCAAAGTAGACCAAATCAAAATTTCCAGTTCTTTTCCAAAAATCGGCGAAAGCATCAATTTTTTTCAGATTCCTACACAGATGATCTTAATTAATTCGCGCGACCAAAGACTCAGCGTATATCACCACCCCGGCTTCGGCAAGCGCCTAATTAAAAAATACGAGCCGAGCAACTCAACCTCGGGTAAGTTAGCCGAAAGCACAAAATTAGGTCAAGCTAATATCACTAGCATTTTGGATTTTATAAAAGGGTTCCATAATATAGATGTCTAGGCATATTGCATCAAGTTACAAAAAATGCTTATTCTAGTTTAAAGGTTGGCACAACAAAGCTTTGTTCTAGCTAACACATCAGGGAAATTGAAAAGCATGGATGCCCAAGAACTCATCACCAAATATGCCGCAGGAGAAAGAGACTTTACTGCTATCCTCCTTTGCGAGGCAAATCTCAGCAGGATCGATCTCAGCGGGGCTAATTTCAGTGAGGCAATCTTGAGCCTGACTAACATGAGCGGCACCAATTTGTCAAACGCCAACATGAGAAAAGCCAAACTCAATGTTGCCAGACTCAGCGGTGCCAATCTCTACAAAGCCAACCTCAGCGGCGCTATCCTCAACGTGGCAAACTTGATTCGAGCCGACCTCAGAGAAGCCCAACTCGTCGAAGCTACAATGATCAGATCCGAACTGATCCGAGCCGACCTCAGCAGTGCGAACTTGACCGGTGCAAATCTCAGCGAAGCAGATTTGAGAGAAGCAACCCTCAGAGAAGCCAATCTAGAGCAAGCCGACCTCAGCGGGGCTCACCTGAGAGGCGCTTCCCTAATAGCGGCCAACTTGGAACGGGCCAACTTGCACAGAGCCGACCTCAGCAGGGCAGACTTGCGAGGAGTCAACCTCTGCAATGCCGAACTCAGACAAGCTAATCTGTCTCAGGCAAACCTCAGTGGCGCTGACTTGCGAGGCGCTAATCTCCGGTGGGCTGACCTCAGCGGAGCGAACCTGAGCGGTGCTGACCTCGATGAAGCGAGATTGAGCGGGGCCAACTTGTACGGGGCAAATTTGAGCAATGTCAATCTGTTGAACGCTACTCTGGTACACGCGGATTTGACTCAAGCGAATTTGATTCACGCTGATTGGGTGGGCGCAGATTTGACGGGGGCGGCCCTGACGGGGGCAAAAATTTACGCGGTGTCTAGGTTTGATGTCAAAGCAGATGACATTACCTGCGATTGGGTTGACCTCAGCCCTAACGGCGATCGCAGCCACATTCAGCGCTTTACCCCAGAAGAATCTCAAAGGTTTTTCAATGCTACACCACCGACAGTTCAAATTATTGTCGATCGACCCCTCGACCCCGATGCTAACTTTGTCCTTGCAGCTACCTACCGCCAAATTGCCCGTCAATACCCTGCTTTGAGCCATCCTCCCAGTATCGAAGTTAATTCCAGACGCACAATCATATCATTTAAAATAGAGCAGGACGAGCAACTATTTCCCACAGCTTTCGTTGCGATTCTTCCCTTTAGTGATGCAGCATTTACTCAGAAAAATTTGATTACTCTGATCAAGATGATTCAACCCCAAAGTGGTAATAACCTGGGCGTCAGAGTCTCAAATATGGTAGTGCAATTAAACGTAGCTCTGACCAAAGCAATGAGAAAAATAGGGGAAATGAAAATTCAGCCGATTCGCCTCGATCGCGAACCGATGTCAAGTTTTTTCCAATCGCCTACCCAAACTGTACTGGCTAACTCCAGCGCCGAAACTTTGATGATTCACTATCACCCAGATTTTGGCAGAAACTTGACAAATTTGCCCGGAGTCAACAAAACGTCTATCAGTCCTGGAATTAAAGCCCAAAGATTTACCACCCCGCCGCTAAATACGGTCATTGAGTTTGTCAAAAGCTTTTATCAGCTCGGTGAGTAAATACTATAAATTAATTTGATATCATTTCTATTCATGCCATATAAAATTTAGCAAATTGCCATTTCATTTAAGTAAAAAAATGCAAGCTGAAGAACTGCTCAAACGATTTGCACTCGTCAAGAGATACACAGAAGGTGACAGAGATTTCACAGGAATCAACCTGAATGAAGCTAATCTCAGCCGCATCAACCTCAGCCAATCAATTTTAAGGCGGGCTAGCTTATTTGTCACCAACCTCAGCGGCGCTAACTTGAGCGACGCTAACTTGAGCGAAGCTAATCTGAATGTGGCGAGACTCAGTAGCACTAATCTTTCGCGGGCAATCTTAAACGGGGCTACTATCAACGTAGCAAACTTAGTGAGAGCAGATTTAAGTGCAGCTCAATTAATCCGAGCATCCCTGATTAGAAGCGAATTAGTCCGCTGCGAACTCAGCAAAACTAACTTCAGCGGCGCAAACCTGACTGAAGCAGATTTAAGAGAGGTAAAACTGACTGAAGCTAACCTGTGCGGTGCTAATCTTTCCGGTGCAAATCTCAGAGGTGCTTCGGCTGCTTCAGCTAACTTTCAAGAAGCTAACTTACACGGCGCAGATTTGACGAAAGCAGAACTTAGCGGCGTCAATTTGAGCAATGCCGATATGAGACAAGCTTCTTTGCAACAGGTGAATCTCAGCAGTGCCAATTTGAGCGGAGCTAACCTTAAATGGGCTGATTTGACGGGAGCTAACCTCAACGGCGCCGATCTGAGCTGTGCTAAATTGAGCGGAGCTAACCTTAACGGAGCAGATTTAAGAAATACTAATTTAGGAAGTGCTAGTTTCGTGCACGCTGATTTGACAGAAACAAATTTGATTAATGCAGATTGGGTGGGCGCTGATTTGAGGGGAGCAACTTTAACAGGAGCAAAACTGTATTTGGTTCCTAGGTGTGGGATCATAGCAGAGGATATTACTTGCGAGTGGGTTGACCTCAGCCCCGCAGGCGATCGCACTCTGATTCAACAATTTAATTCGCCGTCAGAATCGATAAAATTTTTAAATCATACGCCTGGGTTAGTGCAAATTGTGGTTGACGCACTTTTAGACTACTCAGCAAACAGCACTTTAGCAACAGTTTACAGCGAAATAGCTCGGCATTACCGGGCAATGAATTTTCCTCCTAATATTGAAGTCGGCTACCGCCGCACAACTCTAACTTTTAGATTTGAGAGCGATGAGCATTTATTGCCAGCAGCTTTTTTAGCGATTCTTCCTTTTAAGGATGCTGTACAAACTCAGAGAAATATTATGGTTATCGGCAAAAATATCGAAATTCAAAATTTGGAAGAGAAACGAATAGTGCAGTTGCGTAAAGCATTGAGTACAGCTACAAATAAATTAAATGAGTTGATAAATCTTGTCTCTAATATATCACGGGTTAGTCAGCCAACAAAGTTTTTTGAGTCACCTACCCAAACTATTTTAATTAGTTCGGGACAGGAGAGTTTGATGGTGAATTCTCACGGGAATTTTGGGAAGGGAGGTGCAACTCATCAGGACAGTAAATTCAGTTTGCCTCTCGGTCAAAAAGTAGTTGATTTTCTGGCCAGTTTTGATTATAAGGAATACCCTGAAAACCCCGTGAATTCAGTCCGGGGATGAAAGGGCGTTGCAGGATTTATCCTGCCTGTTCTCTTTACCTCAATCCTGAATCTAAAATCCAATCTTTTTAATTCAAAAAACTTTCTTAAAAAGTTGGACAAGACGGGACAATATGGTAGACTAAGACAGTCAAGGTTAAACTCCTTTGTCATAGTGAAACAGTTAAGACACACTTTTAGGCATGAACTGGGGGACAAAGTGCGGCGAAAACACTCTAAACAGCCGAAAGCGAAAATGTAGGTTTCAATCCAGCCAACATAAACTTGTCTACTGGGAATTGTTAAGTAGGGTAGGGCATACCCAAACTCTAGATAAATATTCTAGTACGCTTTTGGAGATAGATCCGCTGGGGTGTTTCTGAATTGGACTCGTCAATTGGTGGTACTCCACGGTTGAAAAGTTTAAGTATTGCCGTGAGGACAGAACATTTTAAGGTCAGTCGCTGAATTAAGAATCCCCTCGGCTTCAGCCAGGGGAGTGTCAAGTTGAGTGAGAAATGTCAATTTTAAAACCGATTGATTGAGGTAGAAGTCCACAACTCATTGCTCCGCTTCCTGCGATCGCACTCCGAGCCGCACTGGCCACACCATTTAACGATGGCGCGGCTCGTGGCGCGGGCTTTGCGCTTGGGGCGCAGCGCTCTGATCCAAACAGGGCTTCCCGCTGGAGCTTACCGACAGCGGTATCGAGTCAGCTATTTGATGCCGGTTTTGATGTGGCCGGAGCCTGTGATTTTAGTGGCTCCGACACCGCTGATCGAGCATTTGAGAGCAGTGGAAATTCCGCGTTTGCAAGAGTGGCTGCAAACAGAGGGGTCGATCGAGACTTATTCGGATCGTGCCACGGGGCGAGGATTGATGCTAGCCGATCCCGAGTCTTGGCTGGCGGCTCGCTTGGCGGGGAATTCGGAACTTCACAGGAATATTCCGACAATTATCGACGGTGTGGATGACTTGGAAGTTTGGACGCGCCAGCAATTGACGGCAGGTTTCCAACCGGCTGATTGGAATGATTTAATGCAATCTCAGCCTTTGGAAGCCGATGCAATCCTCCAAGGGCGGGTAATGCTAACGCGGGCATTCTTTCGGCATCCGGCGAAACCAGAGGAGTGCTATTTGCTGGAAACCGCAGAGCAAAATATTTTGAAGGGGCTGTTTGAAACGATCGAGCCAAACCCCCTAATTCCGGCTGCTTGGAGCAATTTTTGGCAGCGGTGGGAAACCAACGGAAAACTGCGGTGGGCGGAAATTCATCGGGAGGCTGGGTCATTTTCTCTGTACTGCGCGCCGGTGCAGGTGGCTGAGGTTTTGAGCAAAATTTGGGATTGTCAGCCTGTGGTGTTGATTGGCGGGGCGGTGGATGTGGAACCGAAGGCTCCGATTTTCCGGGAAATGCTGGGGCTTCCAGAATTGACGAGCGTTAAGTTTTCGCCCGATCGACAAAGCGAATTAATTCAACTGTACATTCCCAACTGGCTGCCGCTGCCGAATACGCCGGAATTTCAGGGTGTTTTAATTGAAGAAATTCGGACTTTGCTGTTGATGAGCGCGTCGGTGGCGGGTTTAACTGTGCTGATTGTTGGTGATGTACCGCTGAAGGCAAGGCTGGCGGCGATTTTGGCTTCTGAGTTCGGTTCTCGGGTGCAGGTAGAAAAAACAGATGTGGGCGAGAATGCGATTTTGGTGACAGGGTGGGAGTTTTGGCGGGAACATCAGGGGGAATTGAGGGCGCCTCACTTGCTGGCGATCGCAACTTTGCCGCTACCTTCTTTGGAAAATCCTTTGGTGACGGCGCGTGTGGCTTATTATAAGGAACGGCGCAAGGATTGGTTTCGGTTGTATTTGCTGCCGGCGGCGCTGAATGAGTTGCAGCGGGCGATCGCGCCTGTGCGAGAACGTCAAGGGGTTGTGGCGATTTTCGACAGCAGGGTGATTCACCGCAGTTATGGACAGCAGGTTTTAGCGGCTTTGAGTCCTTTTGCGAGGATTGATTATTTGGATACGACTTGGCTGACGCAGGCTTGAGATCACCTGTTGACTTATAATTTGGTTAGGTATCCAGTTGAAATCTAATTTAGTAGACAAAGATTATGGGTGAATCTAAGCGTCGCAAAGAGTCGATCGGCGACGAATACGGTAAGGAAGAACGCATCGTTGCGTGGCTGCCAATCACGAAAACCCAAAGCCAAGATTTTGTCAAGTGGACAAGTCGCGGAAGCTGGATCGGGATTGGCCTTTTGGCGGCTTGGTGGGTGGTAGTGCGGTTTGTCGGCCCCGCGGCGGGTTGGTGGCAGGTTAACTGATGCCAGACTCGACAAATGCCTGTATTCTTGGCATTGTGTCGAGTTTAACTCGGAAACCAGCGGCTGATTTTTTAGGAAAAATTTAGTTGCGAATTTGGGCTTGGTATGGTATATTAATTATCTGCGGGCAATTAGCACAGTGGTAGCGCACTTCCTTCACACGGAAGGGGTCACAGGTTCAAATCCTGTATTGCCCATTGAATTTATTTTCTTTCTTAGTCCCCCTCTGCTGGGACGAAATTTTGTGTAGCCGCGGTTTCAACCGCCGTCACCTTCTTAAGCTTCAACATATTCGCAAATAGAGACAGGTTCGGGAATAGGAAAAGCATCCTCTTGTAGTCCTTCAATATGAAATGCGATCGCCTCTTTAATTAAATTTCTCACCTCTTCTAAACTTTCAGCCACAGCTACACATCCAGGTAAATCGGGAACATAAGCACCGTAGCTAGTTTCACCCTTCTCAATTACAACAGCATAACGCATTAATCTTCCTCCTCTTCTAGTTGAGCTTGCCGCCAAACACTTTTAAGCGTACCAATTGGCATATCCACGCCTAAATTACCTGACACCGTGACAGTCCCAGCCTTTTCTGGGTGTTTAAATTGACGATGACTGCCCTTTGTTCTAGCTAAATACCAACCATCATCTTCTAACATTTTAATAACTTCTCTAACTTTCATTTTTCATCTATAAAACTCATCAAGTCCCGCACTTCTATCCCCATAATATGCTCTAACTTCAGCAACCTCTCCATTGTAACCTGCGCCGCTGATAAAAAACCTCATCCTGCTTTGGGTTTCAGAGTCCCGACGATCGTAATCTCTCCCAAATAGCGTCAACTGGCGATCGGAGTTCAGGGTCAGTGAGCATCGTTTTCTAAATTAAAAACACAAGTTGCTAATTATTTGATTAATGAAGGATAATTTCCCCGATCTCTAGTAATTCTTTTATGGATAAAATAGGAGGCATATCAATTTCTTTAAAACTTTTTCCAATTTCCCAGCAAATAATCATATCGCAATTTTCTGTCGCCTCCTGATGTTTATGCCTCCAATAGTTAAAACTCTCTAATTCAAATTCAATATCCAGCTCTATATTGATATTATCCACGGAACCAAACAAATCGATATCATCCACGGAAGGAAACAAACTTAATTGCTGAGCTATAGATTTTGTTAGCTCAATTTTTGCATCAGGAAACTCAACTCGGATGTAAAGTATTCTAGAAAAATTATATTGCTTTCCTTTGTAATTAATTGTCTTTTTTCTAAGAATATGGAAGATGGTACAAAATAAACCTACTAATCCTTGTTCGCTAATAGGAGCATACGAGTATATAGATGATACCTCTTTAAAAGAATTATGAATTGGTAACTTATCTATAGGAATAGCTTCTTTAAGTGGATCTTTCTTATGTCTTGTTCTGCGATTACTGTCTTCGATATCTTGATTTAAACTCTCTATAAAAATTTCTTGAAGAATATCGTCTGATAACAACGAGTTTTCTTTGGCGGATTCTATAATCTGTTTAAGTACAAGTACCATGTTACCGTCATAAGGAACTTTATTTTCGCTATTTTTGCTTTTAATATTTTCCTCGGCCCACCGCATCGTTTTCAATACTTTATTTTTTAACTCATCTGGCATTTCCGCAAGGGTGTAAAGATGAGAGACTAACATATTATCTGTTATCATTTCCAGCGGAATTTTTTCATAGATTTTGATGTATTGCTCAGCAGTATTGGCTGTAATATTAAATTCTTTTTTTGTATAATCGTTGAAATTTTTGTATTTAGGCTTAAAATTCTTGTTAGTACGAATGTCTCGTAGGGTTTCTCCAGCTTTCCAGGCTTGCTTTGCAGATTTTTGAGTGTTGGTGATAATTTTCTTCAGTTGAGTAGTAAGTTCGTCAAAGTTAGCCATATTTTTCTAAAAAAATTAGTTTCGTGTTTCAGTTTTAAGCCACAAACCGTTCTGTAAACTCAATCACCTCATCTACCTGTTCTTCACTAAACCATCGCTCAACAGCATCCTCTCCAAACCTGTCTAACGGTTCCTCATACAAATCCGCCACCTCCAACCGTCGCTTTTTCAAAAACACATTCTGCACGATCCTTAAAAACAGAATCTGATTGGAGTTAAACTGCCGTTGGGCAATAAAATCCTCAAAATTCCGCCTTACCACATCTTGATAATCCGGCAATGCCTCAATCTCGAACAGCTTTTGCAGAAACGATAATAAACTATTCACCTTCAGATTAAACGCCTTGCGAATATTCGACTTCTACAACTGCACGTTTCCCCCATGCAACTCTTGCCTCAGTGTACGCTCTAACGCCACCAGTTGCAAGTCCGTCACCGCTTCCCCATTGCGAATTGCTGCAATAGTCGGGTGAGTCTCCACAATCTCCCACACCTTCGCCTCAACCCGCTGGCGGTATCCCTCTTTGATAATTAGACAATTTTCAACTAGGCCAAATCCCCGATCGCCCAAAACCCCTTTTATACTACACATATGCTACACTAAGATTGTAGCTCGTGCCCCGCAGGAGGTTTCATCATGGCAAATGCCAATATTCCTCAAAATTTCAACTTAATCCTACCCGCAGGAACCCAAATTGTTACCAAAATCGAGGTCAAAAACCCTGCCAGCAACCAATCTTGGAAACCGGGATTAGTAGGCGTCATCGTTCAATCGCCTACGGACAATTCCCACGCATATTTAGTCAAACTCCCAGACGGAACAGAAGTTAGTCTGCGGCGGCACGAACTCAGTATCCGCAAGCAATTTCAGAGCGAAGGATTGCAGTCAGGAGGAGATTTTCTTGCAGAATACAACCTCTATGATTCTGTAATTTACCGCTGCATTGTTGGTTCCAGAGCCTACGGTCTTGATAACGAGCAATCCGATACTGACAGACGCGGGATTTACCTGCCGCCGGCAATACTTCATTGGTCGCTTTACGGCATTCCAGAACAATTGGAAAACAACGAAAATCAGGAATGCTATTGGGAACTGCAAAAGTTTTTAGTTTTGGCACTAAAAGCTAATCCAAATGTGCTAGAATGTTTGTACACGCCTTTAGTAGAAACTGTTTCTCCTGTAGCACAAGAATTGCTGGAAATTAGGGAAATCTTTCTTTCTCAATTGGTTTATCAAACTTACAATAGCTACGTTTTGTCTCAATTTAAAAAAATGGAGCAAGACCTCCGCAATACCGGGGAAATTCGTTGGAAGCACGCGATGCACTTAATTCGCTTGTTGCTGTCAGGAATTACGGTGCTCAAGGAGGGGTTTGTACCCGTTCGCGTGCAGGATTATCGATCGCAACTTTTATCTATCCGCAACCAAGAAATATCCTGGGATGAGGTGAATCGCTGGCGGTTGAGCTTGCACGGTGAGTTCGATCGCGCTTTTGCTGCAACTTCCTTACCGGAACGTCCTAATTACGAGAAAGCGAATCTGTTTTTGATTAAATCTCGCAGAGGTGCGATCGGCTAAAAGGGGCGGGTTTACGAGATCGTTAATTTGAGACATATATGGTTGGTAAAACCCGCCGCTACAGGTATTTGCGATTGTTTAACCGGAATTGAAATTAGCATTGATAAAATGTTGAAAAAATGACAGAATACATCTCGAATCTCGCCCCAATTATCTCCGTTCAACCTTATCCGCTGCTGTTTGCGACTGTCAGCGGTTCGCACTTATACGGGTTTCCTTCCGCAGATTCTGACTTCGACTTGCGGGGAGTACACATTTTGCCGGTACCGAAAGTAATTGGGCTGATTTCTGGAGAAGAAACAATCGAAGTTTCGGAAGTTCGGGAGGGAATGCAACTCGATTTAGTAACTCACGACATCAAGAAATTTTTTGAGATGCTGTTGAAGCGCAACGGCTACGTGCTAGAACAACTGTATTCGCCGCTCATAGTTTACACTACAAAGGAACACGAGGAATTAAAGGCTATTGCCTCGAACTGCATAACCAAGCACCACAGCCACCACTATCTCGGTTTTGCTCACAATCAGTGGAAATTGTTTGAGAAAGAACAGCCGCGCCGGGTGAAACCGCTGCTGTATGTTTACCGGGTGTTGCTGACTGGGATTCATTTGATGCAAACGGGGGAGGTAGAGGCAAATTTGGTAAAACTAAATGAAAAATTTCAGTTGTCGTACATTCCCGATTTGATTGCGAGAAAGCTCGGCGGGGAGGAAAAATCGGTGCTGGAAGATGCTGAGATCGAGTTTTATCGACAAGAGCGCGTTCGACTGGTTAATATATTGGTAGATGCAAGCAGTACAAGTCATTTGCCGTCAAATTCTGATGCAAAAGTTCCACTCAATGAACTATTGATTAAGGTGAGAATGTCATCTCTAAGCTGTTCCACGTCTAATTAGTCGTAAGGTGCGTATTGCTGCGGACGGGCGGGACGCCCAGCCCACCAGAGTTGGGTAAAATTTAATGTGGGATTCTGGAGACTATTTTCTCTAATTTATCGCATCCGGCTGCAGACAAACCAAAATCTCTAATTTCCTCTTGGAGATTGGAGAAACTGCCGAAGCCGGCGAGATAACCGTTGACTCTTGCTGCTACAGTGGAGTTAACAAACTGAGTGCGATCGAATTCTTGCATCAGTTCCGGTTCCTGACGCAAATAATATTTTTGATGGTAATCCTCCGCCCAAAAAAACTGGGTCAAGGGCTGAATTAATGTATAAATTTCGCCGCCATTAGCTTTTTCGCGATCGAGTTTTTGTTCAACACATTGCTTTTGTGATTCACTGCGATAGAAAACGGCATCCATGTACTGGCGAGACCAACTAGGAGATTGCCGGGGATTGTGACTTCTCCAGAAAATCTCTAGCAGTTCTGTATAGGAAATTTGCGATCGATCGAAATCTATTTCGACCGCTTCAATATGATTCCCTATGTTATGATAAGTCGGGTTGGCTGTAGTCCCGCCCGCGTAACCGACGCGAGTTCGCACGACTCCTTCGATAATTCCAAACTGCGCGTCGGGAGACCAAAAACAACCAAGTCCAAAAGTAGCTGTTTCTATTGTTTCTGGTAATTTAGTGTTCATTGGTGGCGGGTTGTGTGAAGAAGATTTTTTTTATTAACCGCAGAGGGCGCAGAGGGCGCAGAGAAAGAGGAAATAGAGAAATGTTGCTTTTGACAAATCACTTAGACTTATTTTTCGTACCTGCGCGGCGTGTAAACCCAAACATCTCCATATTTGCGGGGAATAATCCGAGTTTGACTCGAACCGACAATAACTAATGTTCTCATGTCGGCGTCTTGCGGCTGGAATTCGCCGAGGGTGCAAACGCGCACAGATTGACCGGGCCGGCCGAGGTTTCGCCCCAATATGACGGGGGTTTTAGGATCGCGACTTTGCAACAAAATCTCGATCGCCCTGGAGAGTTGCCAAATCCGCTGTTTCGAGATGGGATTGTAAAATGCCATCACTAAATCGGCAGCAGCAGCGGCCGCAATCCGCTGTTCAATGACCTCCCAAGGCTTGAGAATATCCGAAAGCGAAATCACGCAAAAATCGTGTCCGAGGGGTGCTCCGATCGCAGCAGCGGCCGCCTGCATGGCTGAAATGCCCGGTGCCACCCGAATATCAATGCCTTGCCATTCGGGTTTGGCATCAAAGTCGATCGCCTCAAACACCGCCGCCGCCATCGCAAAAATACCCGGATCTCCCGACGAAACCACAGCTACAGATTGACCCGATGCTGCTAAATCTAGGGCAAAACGGGCGCGATCGATCTCTTCGCGGTTGTCGGAATCGTGCCGCTTTTGCCCTTCCCGCAGGGTTCCTGCTAAGTCGAGATAGAACTTGTAACCCACCCAATCCGTGGCTTCGCGCAGAATTTCCTTAACCTCCGGGGACATCCAGGGCGCGCCTCCGGGGCCGGTACCGACGATCGCGAGTTTGCCGCGGCTAATTCCGATCGCGCTAGCATTTATGGGCTCGGCGGCCAGGGCGAGCGCGCAATTCAGGGATAAAGTGCGATCGCATTCGATTAACTGACTGTTTGCACCTGCTGCTGTCAGGGCAATTTGTGCAGCCTTATTTTCGATGAATCCAATTGAGTCTAATTCGACAAGTTCGGAGAGATTGAAAAAGCGGACGGGGACTTTAAAATATTGTGAAACTGCTTCAAGTGCCGGATTTCCCATCTCATGTTTTAATGCAAAAAATCCAGCAACAGAAGCTGCTGCTAAATTTGTTTTTGCCAGTAATTCCTGCACGCAATACAGGGCTATTTCTGGCTGAATATTCGATAGGTTCGCGAGTGCAACTGCTGCAATTTGCGGATGGTAAACCAAACAATCTGGCGTCGGCGCAATTGCTTTTTCGGTGACGCGGATAGTTAATTGGGCGTCGGGGGCGATCCTCTTCGAGGGCTTCGCTAACGGCAAATTGCTCTCGGAAAGCCAGCTTGCAACCCCTTCTAGGCGTACTTTTGCCCCGGCGAGCAAATTTGAAATAAAAGTCTTCGCATCTTCTGGATTCGCCAAATAATAGCCTTGGGGAGGACTCAGCAAGGCGGTGCGAAACCGGATATCTCCGGTGGTGGTAATTGCAGGCTGTACGCCTAGGGCGGCTGCAATCTCTCTGGCCAAATCATTAACGCCGTGCAAACCCCCCACCAGAGGTACTACGGCGCTTCCGTCTTCTGCGACGGCTAAAACTGGCGGTTCGGCGCGTTTGTCTGACAGCAGCGGGGCGAGGGTACGGATGATTATTCCGGCGGCGCAGATGGCGATGATTGGGGTTTCTGTTGCAAATAATTCCCGCAATGTTTCGCCGAAGTTGCTAAAGTTGATGTCTGTGTCGTTCGTGCGATCGATTAAACCGTAAATCTGGGAACCGGGGAAATGTGCGGAGATTTTTTTGGCGATCGGCAGGCTGTTTTGACCTAATATAACTATTGCGGGAGGAATTCGATTCACTGTTTTAATTATGCTTGTGTTTGGATTGGTCTGATTATTTTAATATTTTCTTAGATTTGACGAACCGCGAAGGCGCGAAGGGCGCGAAGAAAGAGAAGGAAGAAGTTTATCTTTTGTGTTGTTCTGTCTGGAAGTGGCACAGGCATCTTGCCTGTGCTTTTCTGCAATTAGTCTATCATTAAAAGAAGCAAATATTTCGAGGTAGGGCTGTGAAACGCATTGTCTTAATTGCAGGGTTTGAATCTTTTAATGCTGATTTGTACCGCAAAGCTGCCGAGTTGGCTGTTTCTGGCTGTCAGGGATTGGAAGTACGGGTTTTTAGCGATCGCGCCCTCGTAGACGAACCCGACGCTGTAGCAGCCGCCCTCTCGAATGCTGATGTGTTTTTCGGGAGTTTGCTGTTTGATTACGATGCGGTAATGTGGCTGCGGGAAAGGGTGCAGAATATTCCGATTCGCCTGGTTTTTGAGTCGGCTTTGGAATTGATGAGTCTTACTCAAATCGGTGCTTTTAAAATTGGCGACAAACCGAAGGGAATGCCGAAGCCGGTTAAGTTTATTCTGGATAAGTTCAGCAATGGGCGAGAAGAAGATAAGCTGGCTGGTTACATCAGCTTTTTGAAGGTTGGGCCGAAGTTATTAAAATATGTGCCGGTGCAAAAAGTGCAGGATTTACGCAACTGGCTGATTATTTATGGTTACTGGAATGCGGGCGGGGCGGATAATGTTGTCTCGATGTTTTGGATTATTTCCGAAAAGTATTTGGGGCTGAAGGTTGCAGAAATTCCGCCGCCTGTGGAAACTCCCAATATGGGTTTATTGCATCCTGATTATAATGGTTATTTTGAATCGCCTCGGCAATATTTGGATTGGTATCTGAGTCATCAAAGTGCTAGGGGCGGGCAAGATGCCCGTTCCACAAAAGAGGCTAGACATCTTGATAGAAAGGGTTATAACGGGCAAGATGCCCGTTCCACAAAATTTGAGAGTAATTTGTCGGAAAATTATGACCAGGTTTCTAACGGGCAAGATGCCCGTTCCACCAAATTTGGAACCAATGGGTTCCCTAATTTCAAGCAAGTAAAATCCCCTGTTGTGGGCATCTTGCTTTACCGCAAGCACGTTATCACCAAGCAGCCTTATATTCCTCAATTAATTCGCTATTTTGAAGATGCGGGAATTGTGCCTTTGCCGATTTTTATCAATGGCGTTGAAGGCCATGTAGCGGTGCGGGATTGGATGACTACTGCTGATGAAACTGCACGGCGAAAACAAGGCAATATTGAAACTCTTTCGCTTTCTAAAGATGCTGTGGAAGTTGATGCGATTGTTTCTACTATTGGCTTTCCTTTGGTTGGCGGGCCTGCTGGTTCGATGGAGGGTGGAAGGCAGGTGGAAGTTGCTAAGCGCATTTTAACTGCTAAAAATGTACCTTATTTTGTGTCCGCACCTCTGCTGATTCAGGATATCCATTCTTGGACTCGTCAGGGGATTGGAGGTTTGCAAAGTGTGGTATTGTATGCTTTGCCTGAGTTGGATGGCGCGATCGATCCTGTTCCCCTGGGCGGTTTGGTGGGTGAGGATATTTATCTGGTGCCCGATCGCGCCAAACGCCTGACCAGTAGAATTAATAATTGGGTGAAATTGCGCCAAACTCCGCCATCTGAAAGGAAAATTGCGATTATTCTCT
This sequence comes from Microcoleus sp. B3-D2, assembly GCF_036705345.1. Classification (NCBI taxonomy): domain Bacteria; kingdom Bacillati; phylum Cyanobacteriota; class Cyanophyceae; order Oscillatoriales; family Microcoleaceae; genus Microcoleus; species Microcoleus sp. B3-D2. Next base: position 19,387 of record NZ_JAUBUG010000048.1, on the reverse strand, counting down.
ACGGGTTTCCTCCCGGTTACGGTGCGGCGGGTACGGCGGCTTTATTAAATGTACCGAAATCGCTGCTAAATTTCCTGCACAAACTTCAAGCAGCAGGTTATACAGTTGGAGAAATTCCGGCTGACGGTGAGGAGTTAATTCGCAGGGTGAAAGAGGCGGATGATGCAACCGCAGATACAGGCGGATTAACGCGGATGAACGCAGATGCGGAGGGGATTTACGGCAATACTGTTAATGTCAAAACTTTAGAAAAATGGCTGGGCTATCTGTTAACAAGTCGTATTGAAAAACAGTGGAAATCTTTAACTGGTACAGGCATTAAGACAGACGGCGACGAGTTCCAAATCGGTGGCATTCAACTGGGGAATGTGTGGATAGGTTTGCAGCCGCCTCTGGGAATTTCGGGCGATCCGATGCGCTTAATGTTCGATCGCGATTTGACGCCTCACCCTCAATACGCTGCTTTTTACAAGTGGCTGCAAAATGATTTGCAAGCTGATGCTGTGGTTCACTTCGGAATGCACGGCACTGTTGAATGGTTGCCGGGATCTCCTCTGGGAAATACTGGCTATTCTTGGTCGGATATTTTGTTGGGAAGTATGCCGAATCTTTATATCTATGCTGCCAACAATCCCTCAGAATCGATGTTGGCAAAACGGCGCGGTTACGGTGTTTTGATTTCTCACAACGTGCCGCCCTACGGCCGCGCGGGATTGTACAAGGAATTGATGGCTTTGCGGGATTTGATTGCGGAATATCGGGAAGATACAGCAAAGAATTATGTGCTGAAAGAGGCTATTTGTAAGAAAATTTTAGATAGCGGTTTGGAGGCTGATTGTCCGTTTGATGAGGCTCGCAAGTTGGGTATTGCTTTTAGTTTTGAGACTGTGGGAATGTTCAGTGGTGATGCTTTTAACCGCTATTTGGTGAAGCTTTACGAGTATTTGCAGGTGGTGGAATGTCGCTTGTTTTCTTCGGGTTTGCACGTTCTCGGGGAACCGCCTAATTCTGAGGAAATGACCTCTTATCTTGAGGCTTATTTTGGGGAGAGGTTATCACAGGAACAGGTGAAAGCAATTGTTTCGCAAACAAGCACAGGCAAGATGCCTGTGCCACAAACAAGCACAGGCAAAATGCCTGTGCCACAAGAGGGGTTTGATGGGGTTTTTGAGGAGGGTTTGTTGGTGCGGGATTTGTTGTTGCAAACTTCGGATGAGTTGACTAATCTTTTGCGGGGTTTGAATGGGGAATATATTCTGCCTGCACCGGGTGGGGATTTGTTGCGGGATGGGGCTGGGGTGTTGCCAACTGGTCGGAATATTCACGCTTTAGACCCTTATCGGATGCCTTCTCCGGCGGCTTATGAAAGGGGGCGCGAAATTGCTCGGAAAATTATTGATAAGCACCTTGAGGAACAGGGGAATTATCCTGAGACTGTGGCGGTGATGTTGTGGGGTTTGGATGCGATAAAAACGCGGGGCGAATCAATTGGAATTCTGCTAGAATTGGTGGGGGCTGAACCTCTTAAAGAAGGTACTGGCCGCATTGTTCGCTATGAATTAAAACCGTTAGCTGATGTCGGTCATCCCCGGATTGATGTGTTGGGAAATCTTTCGGGGATTTTCCGAGATAGCTTTGTGAATATTATTGAATTGTTGGATGATTTGTTCGTGCGGGCAGCGGATGCTGATGAACCGGAATCGGAGAATTTTATTCGCAAACACGCTTTAATTTTGCAGGGACAAGGTGTGCAGAATTATTCCGCAAGGTTGTTTTCTAATCCGGCTGGGGATTTTGGTTCTTTGGTTAACGATCGGGTTGTGGATGGTAGTTGGGAATCGGGGGATGAGTTGGGCAAAACTTGGGAAAGTCGCAATGTTTTTAGTTACGGGAGGAAGGATAAGGGGGAAGCGAGGCCAGAGGTTTTGACTCAGTTGTTGCAAGGGTGCGATCGCATAATTCAAGAAATTGATTCTGTTGAATACGGTTTGACTGATATTCAAGAGTATTATGCGAATACTGGCGGTTTGAAGAAAGCCGCAGAAAAGCAGCGCGGCAAAAAGGTTAACACGAGTTTTGTCGAAAGTTTTTCTAAGGATACAACTCCGCACAATTTAGAAGATTTGCTGCGCTTGGAATATCGAACTAAGTTGCTCAATCCTAAGTGGGCTAATGCGATGGTCAATCAAGGTTCGGGCGGCGCTTATGAAATTTCGCAGCGGATGACAGCATTAATTGGTTGGGGCGGAACGGCTGATTTTACTGATAGTTGGGTTTACGATCAGGCTGCTGATACTTATGCTTTGGATGAAGAGATGGCGAAGAAGTTGCGGGAGGCAAATCCTGAAGCTTTTCGCAATATTGTCGGCAGAATGTTGGAGGCTAACGGGCGGGGTTTTTGGCTGCCCGATGCGGATAAGTTGCAGCAGTTGCGCGAGTTGTACGAGTTAACTGATGAGAAAATTGAAGGGGTGACAGTGTAGTTTTTTTACTCTAAATATTGTGGGGCGGGCTAGAAGCCCACCCCACAATATTTTCAAAATTTTTCAGGTGCAAGTTAGAGGCGCGGCTATTAAATACCTCGATCGCCCTGCGGTTTTGCTACAGGAACTGACGGTTTATTATTGGGAGAGTTAAAAGCTCGATCGACCATATCTCCAAAGGGAACAAACTGCGGTGCAGCCGATTGAGCTCCGGTTCTGAACGTTGTAACTGGCCCGCTGCCGTCTTGGGCAAAATTAATCAATCTCGTTAAAGCATCACCGGGATTTTTAGCATTTCGCTTGTCTAAGGTGAACAGCAGATTTTGAGAGTTGCAGCGCCCCTGTCCGTTCACGTAACAAACTACGGGCAAGTTATTAACAATTCCTGTTGTTAACTGCAAGTTGCTCAGTCTTCCGCCATTCTGGGCAACAGCTTTGGTCAATCTATTGGAAACAATTTGGCAGCGCTGCCAAGGTGTATATTCGCGGCCGAACTCGGTAGATTTCCAAAGAATCATTGGATCGGTCGTGACATTTCCCCGCCGTGCAATTGTGACAAAATTTCGGCCGGAAGTAACGCACTGAAATGTTGTTCTAGTGCTATTCAAAGAGTTGCTGGTAGCTGCTTGCACTTGGCTTGCAAAGGGGACAGTACCGGCGAACACTAAAGCGGATGCTAATAAGGGTGCAGTCAATTTCATAATAACTCCTGCCGCTAAGGCAGCTAAATTTATGTAGGAAGTCATAGTTGTAGGGACAGGGCAGTGTCCTGTCCCTGCCTATTCAGATTCTGCTGGTTGGCTGTCACACCCGGATATTTTTCAAATATTAAATTACGTTATTGCACCTCATATCTGTAGGTACAGGACACTGCTGTGTCCTTGTTTTAAAACTTGGGAACGCGGCTTTAGGGAGACGGCAGTCTCGTGTCCTTGTTTCAAAAGTTCCAGGTTACGGCGGCACAAGTTTCCTAGATAGTCTTTTTAGCTACATTCTGCAAAGCCTAGGCAGTCAACAATGGTAAGTAAAACTACAAGGACAGCTCCGAAATTGGCTGGCCAATAAATTTTTATGAAACCTCGAATCATTGTTTGCGGGTTGGGCCACACGGGACACAAGATTTTTTGTTTGTTGAGACAGCAAGGAGCGATTGTGGTTGGTATTAGCGATCGCCCAATTCGCGGCGAAACTTCTGATGTGGTTGTCGGCAATTTGCAAGCAGCTTCTACCTTGTTGGCGGCTGGTATTCAAAACGCTCACACTTTAGTAATTGCAGCAGACGATGATGCTGTGAATTTGGCAATTTTGATGCAGGCGAGGATTCTCAATCCTCAGATTCGCATCATCAACAGATTGTTCAATACTAGCTTGGGCGACAGGATTGACCACACTTTGCCCGATCACGCTTCCATGAGCGTTTCATCGTTGGCGGCTCCGGTTTTTGCCTTTGCGGCTCTCGGAAGTCAGGCGATCGGACAGTTGCGTTTGTTCGATCGCACTTGGCCAATTCACGAAGAATATATCGATGAAACACATCCTTGGAAAAATCGAAAACTGAGCGATTTGTGGGACGATCGATCGCGAATGTTGATTTATTATCTGCCGGCTGCTAACAAAACTGATTTAGTATCGGCGGTGCTTGCCGATCGGCAGTGTCAGCAGGGCGATCGGCTAATTGTTGCCACTCAGCCGACTATCCGCAGCCCCCACAAAACTTTAACTCAAAAACTGCTCAAAACATTAACTAGGCTGCACAGATTTCAGCAGCACAGCCAAGCAGCAGTAATTGTTGTACTGACGCTGCTGTCAATGATTGCCGTTGCTACTGCTACCTATATTTGTGTTGACGATAATATCTCAATTGTTGATTCTCTCTATTTTTCAGTAGGGATGATTACGGGAGCCGGAGGCCATGAAAAAGTAGCCGAACAAGCTCCCGAAAGCATTAAACTATTTACAGTTATCATGATGTTAGTTGGAGCCGGCATCATCGGCATCTGCTACGCACTGCTCAACGATTATGTATTGGGAACTCGCTTTACCGAATATTGGGATGTGGCGCGAGTTCCGCAGCGCAATCATTACATTATTTGCGGACTCGGAGGAATTGGCATCCAAATTGCTAAAGAACTGCATACTAACGGTTACGATATTGTGGCGATCGAGCAAGATCCGAACAGCCGATTTCTGAGCACGGCTCGCTCAATGAAAATTCCGGTCATTCAGGGAAGTGCTAGTTTGCCCGCTACTCTGGAAGCTGCTAATGTTAAGCAAGCGGCAGCACTTTTGGCGGTAACTAGCAGCGATATGTCTAATGTCGAAATTGCCTTGAGCGCTAAAGGATTGGCACCAAAACTATCAGTTATTGTCCGCAATCAAGACCCACATTTTGCTTTGATGGTGCAGCAAGTTTTTGAGTTTGAAGGAGTTTTGAACCCGACGGAATTGGCGGCTCCTGCTTTCGCGGCGGCGGCAATTGGAGGCAGAATTTTGGGCAACGGAATGACTGCTGACAGTCTATGGGTTTGCTTGGCAACATTGATTACGCCAAAACATCCTTTTTGCGGCCACCGCATTCAAGATGCTGCTAAGTCTGCTGATTTTGTGCCTCTTTATGTGGAAGCTAAATGTCAAACTCTCCACGGCTGGGATTTACTCAATTGTTGTTTGAGTACGGGGGATGTTTTGTATTTGACGATGCCGGCGAATCGGTTGGAGCAACTGTGGAGAACGACCTCGGAATTAATTAAAACTTAATGGTTTGACGCGGGAATTTATGTTGCCGAGCGCTCAATTGCAACTACAAACCTGATAAAATGGGGCCTGTATAGTAAATAGGACTTACGGCTAATTCTCAGAAACCCGGTTTATTCCCGGATTTCTCCCGGGTTTCTTAGCGCAAGTTCTAGTATAAATAACCAACAGAGTCTCAATTAGTTGCAGTTTAGAATGAGAAAATTTTTAGCATTATGTGTGTTTGGGCTGATAATGGCGATCGCCTCTGTAGCTGTGGCGGCTCAACCTTTGTTCGTCTCTTATCCTCCAGCCAACCACAAAACTACAGCCGATCGCATCTTTTTAATCGGCACAGCGCCCGCACCGGGACAAGTGTTAGTAAATGGCAACCAAATTTCGCGCACCGCATCCGGGCATTTCGCCCCAACTTTTCCGCTGCAACTCGGCGAAAATCTCTTTACCTTGCGTTACGAAAATCAGGAAGTCAAAATTAAGGTGACGCGGGAGTCGAATCAGCCGCAAGTCCCTGTAGGATTGGCTTTTGCTAAAGATTCCCTGACGCCGAAAGTCGATGTGGCGAGTTTGCCGGGGGAATATATTTGCTTTGGGGCGATCGCACCTGCGAATGCTCAAGTTTCGGTAAAATTGGCGGGCGTTACTATTCCTTTAAAAGCGCGATCGCAAGTCGAACTACCCGACAACAAATCTGTACTGTTAGGTGAAAACTCCCCGATCAAAAAAGGCGGCAGCGAACAGTATCAAGGCTGCGGTCAAACCCCCCCCAACCCCCCCTTGGTCAGGGGGGAAAATGACTCTAACTCCTCGCTACCAAAAAGGGAAAAAGTGGATTTAGGAGTGCCTGTATTTGAGCTAACAATGAACGATAAAACTATCAGCCAGGAGGGTACTGGCAAGATTTCTATTCTTTCTCCGGCTGACTTAGAAATAGCCGAAGTAACAGCAGATCCCGGTGTTGCCCGAACCGGCGCGAGTACAGATTTTTCTCGGATGACACCGCTGCCGAAGGGAACGCGAGCAACAGTTATCGGGCGCGAGGGAGAATGGCTCAGGCTCGATTACGGTGCTTGGATTAAAGCATCAGAAGTGCGAGTTGTCAAGGATGCAGTGCCTCCGCGATCGATTATTCGCAGCGCCAGTTCGCGTCAAGTTTCCGGCTGGACAGAGGTATTATTTCCCTTAGAAATACCCGTCCCAGTCACGGTGCAAGAAGGAGAACGCACTTTCACTTTAACCCTGTACAATACTACCGCTCAAACTGACATTATTCGCATCCAGGATGACCCCGTAATTTCGCGTTTGGAATGGCAACAAATATCGCCGCTGCAAGTACAATACACTTTTAATCTCAAATCCGCCCAACAGTGGGGTTACAAGTTGAGATACGACGGCACAACTTTAGTGTTGTCTTTAAAACACCCGCCTGCGAATACAAGCGCGGTGCCCAATTCGCAAGCAAAGCCGCTGTCGGGAATTAAGATTCTGATCGATCCGGGACACGGCGGGCCGGAGGATGGAGGTGCTGTGAGTCCAGTGGGGATTAGAGAAAAAACAGTAGCTTTAACTGTGTCGAAATTGGTGCAAGAGGAATTGGTAAATCGGGGCGCGAATGTGCTAATGACGCGGGTAGAAGATGTCGATTTGGATTTGCCACCCAGGGTGGAAATGATTCAAAAAGAAGAACCTGCGATCGCAATTTCAATTCACTACAATGCTTTGCCAGATAACGGCGACGCCATTAAGACTAAAGGCGTGGGCGCTTTCTGGTTTCACCCGCAAGCGCACAGTTTGGCAACCTTTTTGCACAATTATTTAGTTGCCAAGTTGAACCGTCCGAGCTATGGTGTATTCTGGAACAACTTAGCAATGACTCGTCCTGCCGTTGCTCCATCTGTTTTAATGGAATTGGGATTTATGATCAATCCCGAAGAGTTTGAATGGATTGTGAATCCGACAGAACAGAAGAAGTTAGCCGAGGCGATCGCCCAAGGTGTTACCGAATGGTTTGCCTCTGTCAAATAATAGTTAGTAGTAACGACTGAAGTTTTTTTCTAAAAAATCATAGTCAGGACTTCAGTTCGGCCAATCCAAGGAAATGAAATAATGCTAATTTTTACTCAATCAAAAGCCTTTTTTATTGCAGCCGTCGTTGCAAGTCTTAGCTTCTCACTTTACAGTTTTCCTGTTTTCGGCAAGCAGCAAAGTCTTTCTCCCGCCAAAGCCGAAGCTTTAAAAAAGCAAACTCAATGCTCGTTTATTACAGGTGAAGGTGGCGCTGTTAACATTCGCAAAGGCCCAGGCAATCAGTACCCGGTTGTTGCTAAATTGAAAAGGGGAGACGGAGTTAGGGCTGTCAGCAGACAAGGTAAGTGGGTGAAAATTGCGGCCAGGTTTTCAGGTAATCCTCCTAATGAAACTTTTACACTCCTTGACGGTTGGGTGAGCAATCAATTTATTAATGGCTGTTCCGAAGACCAATTTGACAGGTGGCGGAAATAGGGAATTTGGTTTGTAGTAAGGACTTCACTCCTGACTTGAAATGACAACTAAAGTCTTCACTACAAACCACACCGGGAGATTTTTAAAAGTGGTACACAAAAGACGATCGCCCTGATTCATGTGTTGCATTCTCAACCAGCTAAACATCTGTTCGGCAGTGATATTTAGGGGAATCATTTCGGGCATAGGAAGGACATCGCTACCTTCGCAGAATTGCGGTTGTTGGTTGGGCAAAAACGCTAAAATCGATCGATCATCTGGATCGATCAGCCACCCCAACTGACAATTATGTTGAAGACAGTGAATAATTTTTCTAGTTACGCGATTTGAGCTTTGCTGTGGCGACAGGATTTCGATCGCCCAATACGGTGCAATTAGCACATCATCTACTGGTTCGCCACTGTCATCAAATTGAATCTGTTCCCATAATAATACCGCAATATCTGGAACAATCGATCGACCGCCAAACGTACACCGCAACTCTGGAAACGCATAAGCTATCTTTGGAGTTTCCGTCACCTGATTAATTTCGTTGCAGGCTTTGGATTGCAATCGGCTGTGCTTTATTTTGGTCAGCGGTTTTTGGATAATTTCCCCCTCAATGTATTCGCTGGCCGGTTTAGTTTCTGGCAGTTTCAGAAATTCTTCCAGGGTGAGGCGCCCAGTTGCGATTGTCATAAATAAATTCCTCGATTATACCTATCTTCAGTCTAAGCAAAAAAAATATTTATCTTGCATTAAAATGGTGTTAGATAGCCTAATTTTCCGGAACAATTTGCTGTTTAAATTCAAACAAATTAGGATTGGTAGGGTCATAAAAAGCCCGCAACCAATGCACGTTTGGAGAACCAAAAGTTTCAACTCTAGTAAAATTTTTCATTCTCGGTAGTTGAGTCTCATCGGTAAAATAGGGTAAAGGTTTATCGATGCGGAAATAGTGAGTATCGCCGTGGACGAATACAACCTGCCCTGGGAAATTGCCTGTTTCTGTTTCCAAAGTTGCGATAAAATCGTTGTAGCCACTTCTTCTTTTGTCCGTCGGATCGAGTTCAAATCCGGGATTTGCCTGTGCAACTAACATAATTCCTTTGCTGTTGCTGCGTTTGGCTAAAGCAAAACATTCTTTGATCCAGGCTAAGTTAGCCCAATTGCGATCGGCATATTCTGCATCTGCTTCGGGAGTGCGGCCAAAATTGTTGTTGCTTCCCGGCATATTAATCGCGAAAAACACAACGCCATGATAAATCCAGCGAACATTTTCGCGGAATTTAGCAAACTGCGGGTTTTCGCTTTGACGGGTAAGAGTTAAGGTGCGCTTTCCCAAACTTTGATTACCCGGGCTAAAGATTTCCCGCAGTTTAGCGAGTCTTTCTACTGGATCGTAACTGCCGTTTTTTGAACGGTGGCAATCTGTCCATTCATTATCGCCATAGGCAAGAATAAACGGCATCTCAAAATTGTCAAATAACTGCTTGCGGCTGACAAAAGTTGCATCATCGCAGACACTAGAACCGTTTTTAATGTCGCCGTCGTGGACGACAAACGCTGCGGGCGATCGATTGATATCTGCAATCAAACTCGGAAATTTTGCTTCTTGTTCGGCACTGTAGGGCAAATCGCCAATTAAGGCAAATTCAAAAGGTCTATCGCCCGAAGTTTGAGCGTAAGTTAAAACCCCAAAACCCGTAATTGCTACAAAAACAATTAAGGCAAGAATTAGATAGTTTTTTTTCATTTTTTGAGCAGTAAGTAAATTATTTATGATACCATATTAGCCGACAAATTACTCTAAAAAATCATGAATTTTCGTCGGTTGCTCTCGATAATTGCTATGCTTTCGATCGCAGGCTGCAATATCCAAACGCCAAAAACCAACACACAGCCTACAGAAAGTCGATCGCCAATAGCAACCCCTGTTCCCCCCAAACCACAGTCTGAGATCGAAGAAGCAAAACTAATTGCTGTCGGCGACATCATGATGCACAGTACCCAAACGCGATCGGGCTACGACGCAAAAAAGAAAACATACAATTTTGACACTTTCTTCGCACCAGTTAAAAGTATCCTATCAACAGGCGATTGGGTGATCGGAAATCTCGAAACACCTTTAGCGGGCGAAGATGCGGGCGGATATACGGGATATCCGCTATTTAACGCACCGGCTCAATTAGCGGATGCGACTAAAAAAGCCGGATTTAATATCTTGACAACCGCCAACAATCATGCTTTAGACCGTGGAGAAAAAGGAGTAATTAGGACGATCGCCAATCTGAGCGATCGCAAAATTGCCTCAACAGGAACAGCCACATCAGCCGCCGAGGCTTCACGCACTTTAATCAGCACCAAAAACAACATTTCACTAGCCCTGCTAGCCTACACATACGGCACAAACGGCATTCCCATACCCAAAGGCAAAGACTACTTAGTTTCGCTAATAGACCAAAAAAAGATAATCAAAGACATTGCCCAAGCCCGAAAACAAGGAGCAGATATTATCGCAATTTCCCTGCATTTTGGCAATGAATATCAGCGACAGCCAAACAGCGAACAAAAACAATTAGTTGAAAACCTATTAAAAGCTGGTGCAGACATCATTCTCGGCAGCCATCCCCACGTCGTCCAACCTTACAAAATTTTTAACTTTTCCGGAAAAAATGGCAAAACTCGCAAAGCTGTAGCAATTTATTCAATGGGAAACTTCATTTCCGGTCAAAATAAAAAATATACAGACTTAGGCGTAATTTTGCAAGTAAATATTCGCAAAACATTTCCCGAAAAAACTACAGAAATTACCAGCATCAAAACCTTTCCGACTTGGGTACACCGCTATACTCAGAACAATAAAACGAACTATCGCGTTTTGCCCTTAGAAACAACTGTCAGCCAGAAAAAAGATGCACTACTAGCAACTTCACAGTATCCTGTTTTATCAAAATATTTGCAGGATATGAACAATCATCTTAACTCTTTGAATAGTCCGAAAAAATCTAAGTAATTGGGTATTCGAGGCACAGCAGATCAATTTGTATTCCCAGGCAGAGGCGGGAAGGAAGTTTATGTTTTGTGAAACAGGCATCTTGCCTGTTAGTAACCTTTGGGGGCGGGCAAGATGCCCACCCCAAAAAAAAATTTATGTCTTGTGAAACAGGCATCTTGCCTGTTACTAAAATTGAGGCAAGATGTGAGTAAGATTAAATTAATTCAATTGCTCCCTCAGCCAAGCGATCGCCCCTTCAACATCAGCAACCTGCTCAACATCGGGTATCGGCGGTCGCTGCACCATCACAACCGGAATTCCCAGTTCCCTAGCCGCAGCAATTTTAGCATAAGTAGCACCGCCCCCGCTGTTTTTGCTAACAATTGTATCAATCTGATATTCTAATAGTAATCTACGCTCGTCTTCCAATGAAAAAGGCCCCCTTGCTAATAACAATTTACCATTAGGAACAGGAGTATTTAGTGCTGGAGGATCGATCGCCCGCATTAAAAACCAAATAGCATCCAAACCTGCAAACGCAGCCAATTCCTGCCTACCAATCGTGAGAAACACCCGCTGAGACAGCCCTAATAAAGCTTTTGCAGCCTCCGAGTGGCTGGCAACTTCAATCCAGCGATCGCCCTCCACCCTCTCCCAAGCTGGACGCACCAGCATTAAATAGGGCACATTGCATTCAGCCGCAGCAACAGCAGCATTGGCAGAAATCTGAGCGGCAAACGGATGAGTAGCATCAATTAACAAGTCGATCGGGCGATCGAGCAAAAACTGCGCCAGCCCAGCCGCCCCACCAAACCCCCCAATTCGCACCGTACCCGTTTTGGGGGTAAAAGGCTGTTGAGTGCGTCCTGCTAGCGAAGATATCACCTCTATTTCAGCAATTTGAGACGCTCTTACCGCCAGTTCCGCAGCATCCCCCGTCCCGCCCAAAATTAGCAACCGTTTTTTCACCAAATTCTCCCTAACTTATTGAGATTTTAGATTTTAGATTTTAGATTTGTAAATGACTGATGAAATAAGGGTTCGGAGGTTGCCTACAGTCACATCCTTTTTTGAAACTGGTACCATCCAAGCAACGCCCCCAATTTCGGTTAATAATATGTTTAGTAAAGTTTAAACTGCCAACAACGATGATTCGCTCACTTTTGACATTTTTTACAGTATTAATTGTAACCGGGTTAGTTTGGTTGGGAAATATCGCGCCCGCTACCGCACAAGTACAACCAACAGATATCGCCACTCCCGAACAGGAACTGGGAGAACTCGTACAAAAAGCTTTTGAAGCTACAAATGAAGGCAAATTTCCCGCCGCTGAAACTTTTTGGACTCAAATTATTGACAAATTTCCCTCACAAGCCGCCGCTTGGAGCAACCGAGGCAATTCTAGAGTCAGCCAAAACAAACTACAAGCAGCTATTTCCGACTACGAAAAAGCGATCGAACTAGCTCCCGACGCCCCCGATCCATACCTAAACCGCGGCACCGCCTTAGAAGGTTTAGGACGCTGGGAAGAAGCGATCGCCGATTACAATCACGTGCTAGAATTAGACCCCAAAGATCCAGCCGCATACAACAACCGAGGCAACGCCGAAGCCGGTTTAGGAAAATGGGAACCAGCAATTGCCGACTACAGCAAAGCCTTTGAATTAGCCCCCGAATATGCCTTTGCGCGCGCCAATCACGCCCTCGCACTTTATCAAAACGGGCAAACCAAAGAAGCTATTCGCAACATGAAAAATATCGTCCGCAGATACCCCCAATTTGCCGACATGAGAGCCGCCCTCAGCGCCTGTCTTTGGGAAGCAGGAAAGCGCGGCGAAGCTGAGAGCAATTGGGTAGCTGCGGTTGGCCTCGATCCCCGCTACAAAGACCTCGATTGGGTTGCCAATAACCGTCGCTGGCCACCAGTTGTAGTCAGTGCATTAGACAAATTCTTGCACTTGAAATAATCTCACAACACCAATAAAAAACTGCGAGCATCCCCATAATGGTGGGGTATAATTCCTAAAAGGGATGCTCCCAAGAATTGCCAAATATCATCCTAAGCTAGCAGTAAACAAACTATTGAATAACAATTCCAACGGGAGCATCTCATATTTATAAAAATACTTCTTCAGGCTCCTTTATTCTGACTTCTGACTCTTTTCTCCTGGCTCCTGACTCCTGACTCCTAACTCCACTTTCTAGCTTGGCTGCTTTCATTGAGATGCTCCCGTGAGATGCTCCCAATTTTCTTCTCAAAACTCGTATTCAACTTCTCCGACAACAATCTTATCTGTCACCAACATTCTGTACAGTTCCACTTCTTCAACAGAAACTTTTCCGTCAGCCCAAATCGCTCTGTTGATGTCTTCCATTTCTTGCTTAGATATCTTGCCGTCAGCAACAGCTCGCTCGATTTGGACTTGGAGCTTTTCTAGTTGCCGAGTTTCTTCCGGCGTAGGTTGTTTATCACTCGATCGCGAAACTAACATAGTTGCTTTCTCCTAGAGCTTGACCTCTACTCTGTACTAAGCCACCGCAGCAGATATTGTCAACTCAAAGATGCAAAAATTGACAAATAAATGTAACAAAACTACATTTACTTGTCAGTAGGATAAGGTGCCAAATTATTTAACAAAATTACATTTGTTTGTCAATAATATCAATTCCGGCTGCGCCGGAATAAAATCAAATCCGCGCTTCATCGTCGGGCGTAAAGTCGAATCCCGAGGCCAACAAATAATTCGCGCAATTTTCATTTTTTTGACTCACTGTCAACAGTCAACAGTCAACAGAACTAATTCCCCAATCCGCGCAGCCGTCAACTCTTCGACATTCCTGAAAACCGCTGCTGCACCAGCAGTTTTCAGCGCTGCAGCATAAGCATCGCAGCGCACAAAATCATCCAAAACATGAGGCGGCAAAATTCCGATTCCCAGCCAAACCCGATTTGGTTGCACTTCCCGCGCCTTCACAACCGTGTAAATATCGGCAACCGTATCTCCCGCGTAAATCACGGGCAAATTTTTTTCTAAACCGTGCAGGTTTTCCAACTGTTCAATTGCCGCGAAAAGTCCAGCCGGATCGGGTTTTCCCGGTGCATCTTCCATCGCCACCAACACAGGGGAATTTAAACTCAGTTTCCCTGATAAAACATAAGCAGCTTCATCTCGCATCGCCCCGCTAAAAAAGCCCCAAAAAATACCTCCCACTGTTAAATTTTCCAGGTAAGCCGGACTTAACAACAGCGGTTCGCTACAAATGTAACCAGTCCAATTTTTCTCATCGGGCCCGCGATAGCGACTTTGGAAAAAAGCCACTAATTCGTCATAGTTGAGAGCGAGTTCGTTTCTCGATCGCCCAATCCCCTCAAAATAACGGCAAACTAACTCGAAAGATGCCTGCCAGTCATTATTCCACACTCCCTCAGACTTCAAAGAGTCGATATCGAGAGAATTCGGGCGAAAAGCACCCGCCGTGAAATGTTCCACCGCATCCGCGATCGCCCGCCGATAAGAACCGGACACATCCCGCACCACACCGTCAATGTCGAAGACTACAATAACTCTGTTCACAACTTAACCATCCTTGTACCTAGGGCGGGTGAGAACCCAAATTTTATCTGTTCTCAGCCCCTGAGTGGCGCTAAAACCAGCCGCGCCACAAAACTTTTCATGGCCGATGACCAATTATCGAACAGAGTGTGCTACGCTTAGCGATTGTAGAAATTTTTAACAAGTTCGATCGGAACCCTGGAGGTTTGCTTGTCCAAGTTCATCTTAAAAGTTCTCTGGCTAGAAGAGAATGTTGCCCTCGCCGTTGACCAAGTTGTCGGCAAAGGAACTAGCCCGCTGACATCCTACTTTTTCTGGCCTCGCAAAGATGCGTGGGAAGACCTCAAAAACGAACTCGAAGCCAAACACTGGATTGCTGATAACGATCGCGTCGAAATCCTCAACCAAGCGACAGAAGTAATCAACTACTGGCAAGAAGAAGGCAGACGGCGCCCGATGACTGAAGCTCAGTCAAGATTCCCCCAAGTGACTTTTACCGGCAGCAACTAAGCCCAGCTTTAATTTGCTACCCATATACATTGCCTGTTATGGCTGACGAGGGGAAGGAGAGAGGGGAGAAGGCGAGAGGATTTGACGCTTTTTCCACCTCGCCGTGAAACATACAATTTAAATGCGCTACAGCTTATCTTGATACTAACTCCGATTTTGGAACCTACTCGCGTTTTGGGCTTGGTCGATTTGAGATTTGAGATTTGAGATTTATCCAAAATAAAGCTCTCAAATCGGATTTTCTACAATCTAAAAACACTAAGCAACCAAACCCAATAAATCTAAAATCGGCTTTTTTATACTCTTAAATTGTACAGTCAGCTCTCAATAGCCTTCCCTCTGACTAATGACTAATGACTAATAACTAATGACTTCTTCGCGGAATCTATGGGCGCCGAAAGTACAATCAACCAGACCGAACAGCTACCGCTGGTAGTAAATCCCGACATTCTCCAGCAAGCTATCCTCTACAAAATTAATACTCGCATAAACGCTCGCGGAGAATTAATTTTTCCCTGCGTACCGGGAATGCTAAGCCACTATCTCAAGTCGATAGAAAAGCTATTTAGCACTCTCGACAGACCCCTGCCCGAAGACCGCAGAGACGAACTCAGCAAGCTTTTAGCCACCAAGTTAGAACAAGGCTACCGCACCTCCACAGCATCGATGTTGATTCTGCAATACGAGTCAGTGCAGCCGCCGCAAACCGGTTTAGCTTGCAAAGTCATTGTTACTACCTCAACAGTTGGAGAACAGTACAAAAGCTGGGTAGATACCAGAGAACCTCCGCTTTTCGGCTCTCATCCAGACGCAAAATTGATGGCAACGGCTGCTAAATTGGGTACGCCCGATCGAGTGCGGATTTTGGACGTGGGGGCTGGTACCGGCCGCAATACGTTGCCCCTAGCGAGATTGGGCTATTCTGTAGATGCGATCGAACTAACTCCAGCTTTTGCAGAACAATTGAAAGCTGCAGTAACGGCCGAAAACCTTCCCGTGACAGTGACTGAAGGCGATGTGCTCGATCCCTTAATGCGGATGAAACCGGCCCGCTACCAGTTGGCAGTTGCCGCCGAAGTCATCTCACATTTTCGAGACAGCGATCAAGTACGGCTTTTCCTCGCTAAAATGTGCGATTCCCTGTGTCCCGGAGGTCTTTTGCTGTTCAGCACGTTTTTAACCGTCGGCGACTACCAGCCGGATGCCCTAGTGCGACAAGTGGCCCAACTCTCCTGGTCTACTTTATTTACGCCCCAAGAACTCGCCACCGCCATGGAAGGGTTGCCCTTAGTCCAAATATCCGACGAATTGGTGTTTGAGTACGAACGCCACCACCTGCCGGAAGGAGCCTGGCCCCCGACGCCCTGGTTTCCCAGTTGGGCCACCGGTCGAGATGTCTTCCCGATGGCAAACGCCCGCCCGCCAATGGAATTGCGCTGGATTTTGTGCCGCCGAAGTTAAAAATATTTGTCATATCTAGGCGGACACAGCAATTAAAACTGTTAACAGGCAGTAACAGTTTCCTCAGATATTTTTTTTCAACAGCTTAAATCCGGCTCGCTGTTAATATTGTCCAGCCTGGACAGAAAAATTTACAAAAATATATATTAAAATGTAAAGAGAGCGAAGTTCGATCGCCCCTGGGCGACAAACCCAGTGTCTGATTAGATCGAACGCTTGCCAACCTTTTATTTGTTGCGAAAAATTGGGTGGCTAATGGCAATCGGGTTTGAATAAAATTCGCTCGCCATCTCGATGGGTGCAACTAGAGTTAAGATGAATTCAACAAACCTATTCCTCGCGATAGATGACTTTTTAGGGGATAGGATTAGCCAATAGATTAGCTCGCTAGTCAGCGATGCTGCTGAGAAACAAATATGCTTTTAACACATCCACTACAAGCGTTTGGAGCAATCTTCAGGCACCAACCTTCCACAAATAGATCATCCATCGACCAAAAAACCAGTAAAAATTATTGGGAGGGGAATATTGAGCCCGCTGTAAACGAACAAATTGACTGGTACATCCAAGTGGAAATGCTAATGAGTAACGCTAAATCTTCCTGCACCAATGAAGAGATTACTGCTTGGCTGCGGGGATTGCTGACAATTGCTTGGGCAGACGGCAACTTTGACGAAGACGAGCAAAAAATGATTGCAAATCTAACTGAGGATGAACTCCACCCGGTATCTTTTGAGGCGGGTTTTGAACCGATTGCCCCAGAGGAATTAGCCGCTGTGTTAGGGGAAGACACCGCCAAAGGCGAGGATTTTTTGAGGACAGCAGTCATGGTAGCCTTGGCAGACGGTACCTACTCGCTCAGCGAAGACGAGGTAATCTATAAGTTTTGCACAGCTTTGGGGCACAATGTAGAGGCGATCGAAGCTCTGCGACACACCATCGAAGACAGCAAGTGCGATGATCCGCAGGGGCCCAGCAGCCAAATCGTCTTTGATGCGAATGTCGCCCCCGCCGCCGGAACACCCCTGTCATCTCGCCTACCTAAACCTCACCACAAAAATGTCCTGCAACCCGTCAAAGACTGGCTTGACGGGTGGGAAATTCACGACCCCAAGCTGGCACACTTTGTCTGCAAAATGATTCCGCCGCAGTGTCCGTTTGAGCGAGATGTCGTCTTATTCGGACGCAAAATCGTGCACATTCCGGCGATGTGCAAGATTAACCCGCTTTACGAACAGTTGGTGGGGATGCGCTTTCGAGCTCTCTGCTATTTGGCAGATGAATGTAAGGAAGATGTATCGTCCTATTGTTAATAGGAATGGGTAATTGCTAATTGGTAATTCATTCCGGGGCGCAAAACCTCTATCTGTAGGATGCGCCCATAAGCACCTTACCGCTATAATTAGCACGTTAAATCAGTATTTGCAGAAGTCGTGTAAGTAGCAATTACTACTTTTCAGTAGAGTATTTTAGATGATTTAGAAACCTATTTTTGGCACAATAAAATATTTTTACAGGTATTCGTCTCTGATATAGCAATCCTCGCATATTTTGTGAATTTCTTACTCCCGATCGAGCGGGTTCGGCGAGGGTTGAGGTGGGGTAAAAAATTTACGACTCCTGCAAGAATGGCTATAAAAACCCAGTTTATTCTGTTTTCGTGCGTGATTCCTGCTAATATCAAATCGGCTTTGATAATACTAATTCAACAAAAGTCTTGGTATCATCCTCAACTTTTTATACAGATTATTAAAAGATTTCGGAGCCGGACACGGCAGTGCCGTTTCCCTACAGATGCTCGCGTACCATCTCTCACTCTGCACTACTTTTCAGAATTGGTATAATTATATTTTTCCGGCAATTGTAAATCGCGACTAAACTTGGCTGTCGTCCGCCGACGCGGACTAAAGGAAAAGGGGGATATGGTACTTGCATCTGGTATAATAATAAGTAATGACTATTGACACTGACTATTGACTACTGACTAAATTATGCAATTTATCGATCGAGCAGATATTCAAGTCGCAGCCGGCAAAGGCGGCGACGGTATGGTAGCTTTTCGCAGAGAAAAGTATGTACCGGCGGGCGGGCCGAGCGGCGGCACCGGCGGGCGGGGCGGTTCTGTGTTTATGGTGGCAGTGGAAAGCCTGCAAACGCTGTTAGATTTTCAGTACAACCGGATTTTTAAAGCCGAAGACGGGAAGCGCGGCGCACCGAAGAATATGACAGGGGCTTCCGGGGAAGATCGCACGATCGAAGTTCCCTGCGGTACAGTTGTTTACGACGCGGAAACTCAGGCAATCTTAGCAGATTTAGTAACGCCCGGACAGACTTTTTGCGTTGCCCAAGGCGGCAAAGGCGGTTTGGGGAATAAGTGTTTTCTGACCAATTCTAACCGCGCTCCAGATTATGCGATGCCGGGAAAAGAAGGTGAACACAAATTTTTGCGTTTGGAATTGAAGCTATTAGCTGAGGTGGGAATTCTCGGGCTGCCGAATGCTGGCAAATCCACTTTAATTTCTGCTTTGTCTGCAGCTCGCCCCAAGATAGCAGATTATCCGTTTACAACTTTAGTTCCGAATTTGGGCGTAGTCAAAAAACCGACTGGCGACGGTACGGTGTTTGCAGACATTCCGGGATTGATTGAAGGAGCGCACGAAGGTGCTGGTTTGGGTTACGAGTTTTTGCGGCACATTGAGCGGACTCGGTTGTTGCTGCATTTGATCGATGTTACGGATGAAGATCCGATCGCCAATTATGTCACAATTCAGGAAGAATTGAAGGCTTACAGGCGTGGTTTAGCCGATAAACCGCAGATTTTGGCTTTTAATAAGGTAGATGCGATCGATCTCGAAAGCGAAGAAATCGGTAATTTAATCAGCCGACTTAAAGAAATTAGCGGCGCTCCTGTTTTGTTGATTTCCGCCGTTAGTAGACTTGGATTGGATGAATTGATGCAGCAAGTTTGGCAGAAACTCGACGAGATGAACGAGAAAGAGGCGGCAGAACTCGAAGCCGTCGCGAGTGTTTAATCGCTTTCTGGTTCCTGAAATTTCCGTGAATGGGTAAGTGGGGCTTGCTGAATAAGTTAAGAAAAATCACGATAGCAATTGAGGAATGATTCAAGTTCAGCGACACATAATTTTTTG
>NZ_JAUBUG010000182.1:0-1645 GCF_036705345.1 Microcoleus sp. B3-D2 | reverse complement strand
CTGAAGTTCCCCCCGTAGAGGGGATGTTCAAATCTCTCAAACCCTTGCACTACAAGGAACAATTGCCTTTTTGCCCCTTGAGGACGTACCCATGTATCTTAAGAATTTCTTCCGATTTTATCTAGGCAAATACCTGGCATAATTGTAGTCATGTATATCGAACGTGTTCCAAACAGAAACTCTCCCCCTGCCGTATTACTTCGCGAGTCCTACCGCGAAGGTTCAAAAGTACGGAAACGCACTCTGGCAAACTTGTCTAAATTGCCCGACCATGCGATAGATGGACTGCAAGCTTTGTTAAAAGGTGGCGTAACGATCGCCAGTTTGCCTGACTCTTTTAAAATCACTCGCTCGCGCCCCCACGGCCACGTAGCAGCAGTGTTGGGTAGCCTGAAAAATACTGGTTTACCCAATTTAATTAGTTCCGAAAATAGTCGCAACAGAAGGTTAGTATTGGCGATGATCGTCGCCAGAATTATCGACCCGCGATCGAAACTCGCTACAGCCAGAGGATTCAGCGACGAAACTTGTTTCTCAAGTATTGGCAAAATTTTGGGCATCGAGAGCGCTGATGAAGATGAACTGTATCTGGCAATGGATTGGTTGTTAGCGAGACAAGAGTCGATCGAAAATAATTTGGCAGCTCGACATCTGGCATCATCAACATTGGTACTGTATGACGTATCGAGCAGTTATTTTGAGGGCAAAACTTGCCCCCTAGCCCGATACGGTTACAATCGCGATGGTAAAAGAGGTAAATTGCAGATCGTATTTGGACTAATGTGCGATAGTTCTGGTTGTCCGAGCGCTATTGAAGTATTTGAGGGCAATACTGCCGACCCGACAACGCTCACCAATCAAATTACCAAACTTAAAGAAAGATTTGGAATCGCCAAAATAATTTGGGTGGGCGATCGAGGTATCATCTCTTCCACAACGATTCAAAAACACTTTCAATCATCAGAGCGCAGTTTCGATTGGATTAGCGCGCTGCGTTCGGTACAAATCCGCAGCCTTGTCGAGCAAGAATCGATTCAACTCTCTTTATTTGACGAAAAAAACCTCGCTGAAATATCATCATCAGACTATCCCGGAGAACGCTTAATTGCCTGTCGCAATCCGATGCTGGCAGCAGAGCGAGCCAAAACCCGAGCAGAATTGTTGCAAGCGACCGAAAAAGAATTAGCCAAAATCGTTGCTGCTACAATCAGGAAAAAAAATCGTTTAAAAGGGGCATCAGATATTGCTCTAAAAGTGGGAAAGGTGGTGAATAGTTACAAGGTTGCCAAGCATTTCAAACTAGATATTCAAGAGGATAGCTTTAGTTATGAAAGAAACACCCGCAGCATTGAAAGTGAAGCAGCACTTGACGGTTTGTATGTGATTCGGACTTCAGTAGTAGAACCTGAAGTTTTATCGCCAATAGAAACAGTGAGAGCTTATAAAAGCCTGTCTCAAGTAGAGCAGGCTTTTCGGAGTTTTAAGACAGTCGATTTAAAGGTACGAGCGATTTACCACCGCCTGGGCGATCGAGTTAAGGCTCACGTATTTTTATGTATGTTAGCCTATTACGTAGAATGGCAGATGCGTTCACGAATAGCTCCCATGCTGTTTGATGAAGATGATTGGGAGTCGGCTCACCAAC
>NZ_JAUBUG010000181.1:0-1651 GCF_036705345.1 Microcoleus sp. B3-D2 | reverse complement strand
ACGGCTGCAATCGTCGTTCCATCTTCGTTGACGCTGAAAGTAGGAGCACTAAATTCCAGGGTGCTGTCATCGTCCACGATGTTCAAAGTGGCGGTACTTAGCTCTCCAATCGTGGCGCCTGTAGGGTTGGTCAAAGTTAAGTTGACTGTTTCCTCATTCTCCACCACAGTATCGTTGGCGATCGGAATGGTGATGGTTTGGGGTGTAGAATCACCAGCGGCAAAATTCACCACAATGGGCTCATTGGTGTAGTCATCAGGGGCGATAGCAGTACCATCGCTCAATTCCACCGTGGCACTGGCGGCACCAGTCGTACTGCCAGTACGTGTAACTGTTACGGCTGCAATCGTGGTTCCATCTTCGTTGACGCTGAAAGTAGGAGCACTAAATTGCAGGGTAATCGGATCTTCAGTTCCTTGATATTCAATGTTCCGCACCAGGTAGTCGGAACCATCGTCTTTGAAGGGGGTGGCGACGTAGGCAGCGGTGGGGCTATCGTAGGCTTTCGTGGAGAACCGGAGTTCGTCAAAAGTAGCGCCGCCGAGAGGGTTTGCATCTATCTTGAATTTGAAACTGCCATCGGTGCGATCACCAATGAAACTCACTCCATCTGAAGACACAGTGAAGGGTTTTGGAGTGATCGGAGCGTTGAGGCGAGCGATCGTAAAATTGCTGGCTGGTACCAGAACCCCATTATTAAAGATTTGCAGGAAACCAACTTCATTGCCTTGATCGCCCAAACCTGGAGCTGTTTTGGGACTCAATCCACTGAGGTCGATCGTTGTGCTAGTGATGTCTTGGTTATCTGCCCATTTCACCTTCAGCGCCTGAGATTGATTGGTGTTGGGGTTATGGTTGATTTCCGCCCGAATTTTCTTGGCGTCGGTGAACCAACCATCATAAGAGGATGGGACACCAATACCACCGGTACTGCCGTAGCTCAACCAGCTTTTAGGGTTTTCGTTGGTTGCTAAGGTGAGGTTGCTGATGACATTCGGGTTAAGGTAGTCAGTTTCCACGCCATCAAAAGCTATCCCAGACAGTTTGATGCCTTGATTCTGGGCGGCATTCGGCCATTTTGCGATCAGGTCATTGAGAGCGCTGTAATTATTGGTTTGACCCAAAGAACCAGTGAATAAAGTAGCCATAGCTTCTGTGTTAATGATGAGTAATTAAGGATTAGAAGTGAGTGAAAACCAGAGGTTGGGCTTTCTTGTAGCGATCGGTCACTGCAAGAAAAATTTCCTCATACGTGCAGGGAAATCAAGTAAAAATGCTTGCCCAATCAGCATCTGAAGGTATTATTGCCCCCGCTCGAATGTTTTGTGTAAATAATTACACCTACTTAAACATATTTACCTAGAGATGTTTAACTTTCATCATCAATAGGTTTTATCCGGAAAAAGTGCGATCTTTTTTTCAGCCCTATAAAAAGCGGGTTTTCCACATCTGTAGAGGAGAGCTTAAATCCCCGATTTCGGCCCCCAAGAGGCAGCTTTCACTGATTCAGGGGGCAAAAGTGAATCAGGGGAGACAATTTTGAGTAAAAATACTTAGAATTTTATATGTCTAAGCTGAAGTTCCCCCCGTAGAGGGGATGTTCAAATCTCTCAAACCCTTGCACTACAAGGAACAATTGCCTTTTTGCCCC
>NZ_JAUBUG010000047.1:0-60749 GCF_036705345.1 Microcoleus sp. B3-D2 | reverse complement strand
GAGCCATCGCCCGGAGGTCGCTCCGGGCGGGGCCGGAGCGCCTTTGTTAAGAAAGATGTGAGTAAGGCATAGCCTTACCAAGGGGGGGATAGGGGGGGTGAAACAGTTATTAACGGCAAAAATAAGCTGCTGCTGCCCGGTTTTGTCAACGCGCACACTCACTCTTCAGAAATGTGGCAGCGGGGCATTATTCCCCCTTTGCCCCTAGAGTTGTGGATTGCCGAATTGTACGATTTTACGCCTCTAGAACCCGAACAAGTTTACTTGAGCGCCTTGGGAACTGCGGTAGAAACATTGCTGTCGGGCGGTACAAGCGTAGTCGATCATTTAGTTTTGATTCCGGGGCAAGAATTAGAGACAATCGCCGCCGCAGTTCGCGCTTATCAAGAAATCGGTATCCGCGCTTTTATCGGGCCGTTAATTCAAGATCAATCCCTTACAGCGGGAATGCCTTCTGGCGATAGCGGCATCGAACACGCGGCTTACATTCGCTCGACTAAGGCCACTTTGGAATTAATGGAAACAGTCATAAAACAGTTTCACAATCCCGAAAAAGGTGTTAATATGTTGTTGGCGCCGACGGGAATTCAACTGTGTTCCGATGCTTTGTTTGAAGGCTGCATCCAATTGAGCGATCGCTACAATCTTTGTCGGCACGCCCACCTCTTGGAAACCCCCGCTCAAAAACAACTAGCTCACGAAAAATACGGCTGTAGCGCTGTCGAACACCTGCAAAAAATTGGTTATTTGAGTCCGCGAACTTCCTTAGCGCACTGCGTTTGGCTGGACGATTCTGACATTGCGATTATGGCAGAAACTGGAGCGACAGTCGTACACAATCCCCTCAGCAACTTGCGCTTGGGAAGCGGAATTGCACCAATTTTGAAATACCGTCAAGCGGGAGTAAACGTATCTTTCGGCTGCGACGGCGCTGCTAGCAATGACTCTCAAGATTTGCTGGAAGCAATTAAAATTGGTTCGATTTTGCACAATATCACGGATTTGGATTACCGCCAATGGCTTACACCGCGCCAGTCTGTAGAAATGGCATCCCTGGGAGGAGCAAAAGGCTTGAATCTCGCCGATGAAATGGGTTCGCTGACAGTCGGTAAAAAAGCAGATTTTGTGCTGTATGATTTAACCAGTTTATCATTGCTGCCGCGCACCGATCCGATTGGCTTGCTAATATTGGGCCGCCCGACTAATGCGGTAGACAGCGTTTGGGTAAATGGCCAACAAATTGTCGCCGAAGGTAAGGTAAAAACGATCGATGTTGATGCTTTGAGGCGGGAATTATTCGATCGCAGCGAGTGGACTAGCAAGCGTCAATCGCAAACGGTGAGCGAGATTGAAGCGCACTACCGCCAAGTGATGAAACTGCAAGGTTACTCTTAAAAAATTAACTAATAGAATATGATATCATGTCCGGTTGAATCACATAATTAGCACCGCTACTAAAAATTAACGCAATCAACCTCCCAAATCCCAATCACTCAGAAGCTCAAGCCATGACATCCCCTAACAACCAGATAAATGTAGACGCCCGACTTGTTGCAGCTAATACCAAATTTGGTTTTAACTTGTTCAACACCCTAAGCAAACAACAACCGAATAAAAATATCTTTATTTCCCCTACTTCTGTCGCCCTCGCACTGTCAATGACATACAACGGAGTCAGCGGAGAAACTAAACAAGAAATGACAAAAGCTCTCGAATTAACGAAAATGAGTCCAAAAGCAATCAACGCAGCCAATCACAATTTGCAAAAGAGTTTGCAAAAAGATGACCCCAAGGTTCAAGTATCAATTGCCAACGCGCTTTTTGTCAAACAAGGCTTCTCATTAAAACCAGAATTTTTGCAAATAAATCAACAATACTACCAAGCCAATCTTACCGAAATAGACTTTGAGAGTCCGCAAGAAGCTCTCAGCATCATTAACAACTGGGTGAGCGAAAAAACTCACGGAAAAATTGATAAAATAGTCCCTAAAATCAACCCTAATACACTTTTATTTTTGATTAACGCCATCTATTTCAAAGGCAACTGGGAAACGCCCTTTGATCAATCTAAAACTGCCAACAAAACTTTTTATTTAACAGACAGCAGTTCCAAACAGCATCCAATGATGTCCCAGATGGGCTCTTATCGGTGCTACGAAACAGAAACTTTTCAAGCAGTCAGTTTACCTTACGGCAAAAAAGGCGCTCTGAGTATGTATATTTTCTTGCCAAACTCCAATACCAATTTGGCAACTTTCTCGCAGCAATTAACACCCGAAAACTGGAATAAATGGATGCAAGAATTTAGAGTTAAAAGTGGAATGATTGAAATACCGCGCTTCAAAATGGAGTATGAGGTTCAACTGAAAGACACACTTATAGCTTTGGGAATGGCAGAATTTTTCGGTGGATTGAAAACAGACTTTTCCCCGATGACTGATAGCCAAGTAGCAGTAGAATCGGTAAAACACAAAACATTTGTCGAAGTTAACGAAGAAGGTACAGAAGCAGCAGCCGTGACTGTAATTGAGATGACGAGATCTATGCCGGCTTTTGAAATGAATGTAAACCGTCCATTCTTTTGTGCTATTCGAGACAATACTACAGGAACAATATTATTTATGGGTATCATCGTTGACCCCTAATAATATCAAAAATAGTAGGTGCGTCAGGAAATGTTCGATCGACTTTTAATAAAATAACCCTAGCTGGCGCACCCTAACAAGCTAATTATACGGTAGAATATCAGTCTCAAAATAATCATATTTGCGAAAAATTAATGATTAAACTGCACAAATGGCAGCGGATACTGGCTTTAATACTTGTTTTTGCGATCGCCTTTACCTCCTCCGCCATATTATCCCCGCGTCTGTTAGCTCAAACCCGCCCCCAAACCCCAACAACGGAATTGCGCGGCGTCTGGCTGACGAACATTGACAGCGAGGTTATGTTCTCCCGCAACAACATCATTGACGCTGTAAATCGACTGGACAAACTCAATTTCAATACCATCTATCCCACGGTTTGGCAAGGAGGCTATACGCTTTATCCCAGCGCTGCTGCCCAACGAGTATTCGGACAGTCGATCGACCCCTCGCCCGGATTGAAAGACCGAGACATCCTTCAAGAAATTATAGCACAATCCCGCCCAAAAGGTATAGCAGTAATCCCCTGGTTTGAGTTTGGTTTCATGGCTCCCGCCGAATCGGAATTAGCCACACTTCACCCCGACTGGCTGGCGCATCGGCGCGACGGTTCAACTATTTGGAAAGAAGGCAAACACGATCGAGTTTGGCTGAATCCCTTTCATCCAGAAGTCCAGCAATTTATCTTAGATTTAATCCTAGAAATTGTCGATAATTATGATATAGATGGCATTCAATTTGACGACCATTTCGGCTTGCCAGTAGAATTTGGCTACGAGCCGTTAACAGTGTCAATGTATCAGGAACAAATCAAAAGCCCTCCCTCCGACGACGCCCGCGAAACCTTCTGGGTGCGCTGGCGCGCTGACAAAATCAACGACTTCGTGGGCAGAGTTTCCCGCGCCATCAAATCCCGCAAAGAAAAATGTATTGTCAGCTTATCTCCGAACCCTTTTCACTTTTCTTTACCCGCCCACTTGCAGGACTGGTTTACCTGGGAAAGACGGGGCTACATCCAAGAAATTGTGTTGCAAATTTATCGCAGCGATATCAAGCGTTTTAGTGCCGAACTGGAACGGGAAGAAGTTAAACTGGCTAAACTTAACATTCCAACTGCGATCGGCATTTTAACAGGTCTTAAAAATAATTCCGTCCCCCTCAAACAAATTCAAGAACAAGTGCAAGAAGTGCGAAAAAGAGATTTCGCTGGGCTGTCGTTCTTTTTCTACGAAAGTTTGTCGAATTGGGCTAACGAAACCCCCGAACAGCGCAATTATGCCTTGCAAGAATTCTTTCCCACAAAGATGCAGCGCCCGCCATCCGAAGGCAGAATTTGACACCCAGGGCTAAAATGAGAAAAAGCATACAGCGCTTAGGAATTGTCATCTTATTTTTGACCGCTTTCCTAACAATTGGCTATCTCACTCCCAGAAAGTGGGGAAATTACTCGCAAGCAGATTGCATAATCTCTCTATACATTTCCAATCAAGGCATTCACACGGAAATCATTGTTCCAGTTACAAATGAATATTTTGACTGGAATCAATTTTTACCGCTAACAGAAATAGGGCCGCATGCCACTTCTGATTATAAATATCTATCTTTTGGCTGGGGAGATAGAGCTTTTATGCTGGAAACTTCCACATCAGCAATCATCAACCCAGTTACAGCTTTGAAGGCGCTATTTCTCCCTACTCCGTCTACCGTACACGTTCAAGGTTATCGGGTTCCTCCCCAAAATATTGAAGCCAAATGTGTGAAAATTAGTGGAGCGAATTATCTTAAAATAATAAATTTTCTTAAAGATACATTCCTATTAGACGCAGGAGGTAAGAAAATTAAAATTAGCTACGGCTACGGCAAAAGCGACAGTTTTTATGAAGCCAAAGGCAGTTACTCTATTTTGAGAACTTGCAACGACTGGACAGCCGAAGCTTTGCGAAAAGCCGATGTCAATACTCCTTTATGGTCTACGCTTTCTTCAGCGATTATGTTTCATTTAAATAGCGGTTGCGAATGTCAAAAATAAATGGTAACGGGTAATACCATTTTATATTTGAGATTAAACAATTGGGAATGACTGATTAGGTATGGGTTTGGAGCTTGCCTAAAGTTGCATTCTTTTTTTTAACTGGTATAATTAGCAATTTGAGCAAAAATCATGAATGTAATTCCAGCGATCGACTTATTGGATGGAAAATGCGTCAGATTGTATCAGGGAGACTACGCGAAGTCTCAAACTTTTAACGACAACCCGGTCGAAGTCGCCAGAGAGTGGGTAAATGAAGGCGCAACCATGCTGCATTTAGTAGACCTCGACGGCGCCAAAGCAGGTCATCCAGTCAACCAAGCAGCCATTGAAGCGATCGTCCGATCCGTAGACGTTCCCTGTCAAGTAGGTGGGGGAATGCGCGATCGCGCTTCTGTTGCTGCTATCCTCAATTTAGGCGTTCGGCGCGTCATTCTCGGCACTGTCGCCGTCGAACAACCGCAATTAGTCGGCGAATTGTGCGCCGAATTTCCCGGCCGAATTCTGGTTGGCATTGATGCCAGAAATGGTCGAGTTGCGACTAGAGGCTGGCTAGAAACTTCGGAAGTTTTAGCAACAGAATTGGCGCAAAAAATGGCCGAGTTAGGGGCGGCTGAAATTATTTACACCGACATTCACCGCGACGGTACTATGGAAGGGCCGAATTTGGAATCTTTGCGCGAAATTGCTAATGCTATTTCGATTCCGGTGATTGCTTCCGGTGGCGTTAGTTCGATCGCAGATTTATTGAGTTTGCTGGCTTTGGAATCAATTGGTGTCAAAAGTGCGATCGTCGGTAGGGCAATTTATACCGGCGATATCTTGCTAAAAGAAGCAATTCAAGCAGTCGGACAAGGGCGGTGGCAGGATGTACCGCCAGATTTGGGTTCTTCAAGCTTTGCTTGATAGTCATGTCGAGTTAACTGGCTACCCAATATGTAACAGTTATCAATTTTCCGACTCACAGTCATTAGTCATTAGTCATTAGTCATCAGTCAACAGTCAACAGTCAGCATAGAATCATCTTTCTTACCATCACCGTACCCATGTTTTTGAACCATACAATTACAGCTTTAAGTTCTGGGATGGCATCCCTAGTTGCTCCCATACCTTTATTAGCAACAGTCGAGGCCGAAAATTCGCCGATCGTCCTCAGCGGAGTTTTGCTCAGTTTGGTAGTGATTTATATCGCCAGTAAAATCGGCGCAGAAGTAGCGAGAAACTTCGATTTTCCACCGGTTTTGGGTGAACTTGTAGCAGGGGTGATTATTGGGGTATCTGCTTTACACTTGATCGTTTTTCCCGGAAGCGAGCTGTCAGCATCCAACTCAGGGATTATGACAGTTCTGCAATCGATCAATCATCTGTCTCCTGCCGCCCTCACAAGTGTCTTTGAATCGCAGAGTGAAGTCATTTCAGTGCTGGCTGAATTAGGCGTGATTATTCTGCTGTTTGAAATTGGCTTAGAGTCGGATCTCAAACAACTCAAGCAAGTCGGAATTCAAGCTACCGTTGTCGCCTGCGTAGGTGTGGCAGTTCCCTTTGCCGCCGGTACTGCTGGCTTAATAATAATTTTCCACACTGCAGCAATTCCAGCAATTTTTGCGGGGGCAGCTTTGACCGCAACCAGCATTGGAATTACCTCTAAAGTGTTGTCTGAATTAGGACAACTGAACTCTAAAGAAGGTCAAATTATTGTCGGTGCGGCGGTGATTGATGATGTGCTAGGAATTATTGTCCTGGCTGTTGTCGCCAGTTTAGCCAAAACAGGTGAGATTGATGTTGTTAATGTCATCTATTTGATCGTAAGTGCAACTGCCTTTCTGCTAGGTTCGATTCTCTTGGGTGGTGTCTTCGACAAAACTTTCTCGGCGGTGGCGGGTCAACTCAAAACTCGCGGCAATATTATCATCCCGGCATTTATCTTTGCTTTCTTCATGGCTTTTCTGGGCAACGCAATTCATCTCGAAGCCATTTTGGGGGCCTTTGCGGCTGGTTTGGTGTTGGATGAAAGCGATGCCCGCCTAGAGTTGGATGAACTGGTGAAACCCATCGCCGATTTATTTGTGCCCATCTTCTTTGTAACGGTGGGGGCTCGGGCGGATTTGGGGGTTTTGAACCCAACAGTACCGGATAATCGGGCGGGACTTTTGATTGCCGTCTTTTTGATTTTGGTTGCTATTTTTGGCAAGATCGTAACAGGCTGGGTGGTGTTTGGTCAGCCGGGAATCAATCGATTGGCGATCGGAGTGGGGATGATTCCTCGGGGCGAAGTCGGGTTAGTGTTTGCCGCCATCGGTTCGGCGAGTGGGGTTTTGGATAAACCGTTAGAAGTCTCGATTATTATCATGGTGATTCTGACGACTTTTTTGGCTCCGCCTTTTCTGCGGATTGTCTTTGGGGATACGGTAGAGCCTCCTGCTAGCGGGGAACTTTCTAGCGAGAAAATAGTTTGATATCATTTCCGGTTACACCGGAATGATGTTGACGGTTGACTGTTGACTGTTGACTGTTGACGCCGTGAACAGTGAACAGTGAACCGTCAACCGTGAACTCGAATTTACTATTCCGATGCTAACGGATTTGATATGATTGAGGGAATTTGAGTCTGGACGATCGACTGATTTAGAAACAAATGTCGATCGTCCAAATTTATTTAGCCGTAATAATAAGTCCTAAGTTGTGAGAAGCGGCTACAACTTGACTTTCAACTGATAACAATTGTCAGCGAGTTTAATCAGTTCGCCCAGACGCCAGGTACCCCGATCGTTCAAAAATTCCGCTAGTTGATTCGGGATGGCTTCTAGGCCCAGAAATGCCCCGCTGATGGCACAAGCCATTGCTGCGGTGGTATCCACATCGCCACCGACGGCGATGCTAGTGCAGAGAGTTTCCCAGTAATCTTGAGGCGTTCTCAAAAACGCATATAAACTCCACAAGACGCTACCAACTACAAAAGGGGAAATTCCTTGCCAAGAGTCCTCGTAGTTTAACGGGAGTCCTGCTCTAGAAATCAACTCTACGGCTGACTCTGGAGGCAATTTGACCCAATCAATCAAATCTTTGAGCAAAGCGGCAAAGGAAGAATCGACTTCTCCTACCCATTCGCTCAGTTGACCGAGAAATGGCTCAGTTTCAATAGTTGCAGATTGAAGGGCGATCGCCACAGCCCCGGCGATCGCCACAGCACCGGCAGAACACCGCGAATCTTGATGGGTGATGCGCCCTTGATCGCAAGCAGCTTGTACAAGCTGGGACGGGTCATCGTAGAATATTAAGCCGATCGGTCCAGCCCTCATCGCACTGCCATTACCAGCATTGGGAGCAGGAGTACCAGCTTCTTGCCAAGCAACCCCCCGTATCAGGCGGTTTGCAGCTTCTTCTGTCGCTCGACCCCGCCCGACAATGCGCTGTTGAGCGAAAATGTCAGCAATACGGGTGGCGTAGTCGCTGGGGTCGAATTCACCACAAGCGACGTAGCTTTGGAGGAGTTCGCGGGCGAGTTGGGAGTCGTCGGTGTATTGACCAAAAGGCAAGCCGAAGCGATCGCGATCTTTGATTTTTTTAAGTCTAACTTCGTAGTTGACAAAGTTTTGGCAAACTTCCGGAGGATAGCCTTCTACTCTACAGCCTATAGCGTCGCCGAGACACTGACCGATCAGACAACCTCTAAATTGTTCCAGACGCGGGACTGTCATATAAATCAGTTAATTCCCTAATGATATCCGTTTTAAAACTCAGCGCTAAATCTTTGAGGGCATTCGCGATCGCCACTTGAGAAGGAGGTATTTGTTCAATTAATTGCAGCACGAGATCTTGATCGCAATAGTACGCCGCATCATACATTTGCTGTAAC
The DNA here is from genome assembly GCF_036705345.1 of Microcoleus sp. B3-D2. NCBI lineage: Bacteria > Bacillati > Cyanobacteriota > Cyanophyceae > Oscillatoriales > Microcoleaceae > Microcoleus > Microcoleus sp. B3-D2. The sequence goes on along the minus strand of NZ_JAUBUG010000047.1, from coordinate 52,219 downwards.
CATTCCGGGGGCATGATTGCTAAAGCCTCTCTAGACAATTCAACCGTCGGCAGCAAAGCAGACTCTTCAGAGGTAAGGGGCGGGATGCCATTTGTTTGATTCTCGTCTCGCTGCAGTATCTCCGTTAACATTTGTAATAACTGTGCGATCGTGTAAGGTTTTAACAAAAATATTTTGACATTAGCATCTAACGCCAGCTTTCTGTTAGCCATGAGTCCGCTAGTCGCAATGATATTCACCCCTGGATTAATTTTTTGCAACGCGCGGATTGCCGAAACACCATCTAGGTTTGGCATCATCATATCCATTAAAACGACACTAATTTCCTGTTGATGTTCCCTATAGACAGCGAGGGCTTCAAGCCCATCACTAGCGAGTATTGTTCTGTAGTTATAGTTTTCTAGAGAAGTCTGTGCGATCTCTCGAATAGAGGCTTCATCATCAACAATTAAAATCAACTCGCCGTTACCTCTATGCATTGCTTTTTCTACGGTTGTGAGGCTCACTTCTCCCTCTATAGCTGGTAATAAAACCTGAAATTCCGTACCCTTACCCAACTCGCTATAAACCTTGATAAAACCGCCATGATTTTTGACAATCCCCATTACTGTTGATAATCCTAGCCCTGTTCCTTTGCCCAATTCCTTGGTAGTGAAAAAGGGGTCAAAAATTCGGTTTAACAATTCTGGCGGAATACCCATTCCTGTATCAGCAACCCTCACAGCCACATAACAGCCTGCTTTTGTTTCCAAATTCATCAGGGCATCATCTTCATCCAAGTGGCGATTTTCGGCAGAGATGGTCAAACTTCCTCCTGATGACATGGCATCCCTAGCGTTAATCATCAGATTCATAAATACTTGGTGTAGCTGGGTAGCATCACCCGATATTGTCCATAGTTCCATTGCGGGAATTTTAGTCGAAATAATTATTGATTTGGGAAATGTTTGTTGAACAACACCGATCACTTCTTGGAGCAAATTGCTTAGTTGTAATATTACATATTCACCATCCGTTGATCGACTAAAAAGAAGAATTTGCTTGACCAAATCAGCCCCACGTTGAGCACTACCCGAAAGGAGTCTTAACAATCTTTGTGTCGGTTCATTGATATTGGTAATTTTGAGAGGAAGCAGTTGACTAGCTCCCAGAATCGGGGTGAGAATGTTATTTAAATCATGTGCAATTCCACTTGCTAACGTTCCTAAACTCTCTAATCGCTGGGCATGATAAAACTGTTTTTCAAATTGTTTTTTTTCAGTAATATCACTATTAACAACCAGGATAGCTCGGGATTGGTAAAATTGATTCTTTATGAGTGTTTTACGACTTTCTACGATTATATTCTTACCTGTTTTAGTAAGTTGCTCCATTTCCCCCTGCCAACTGCCTTGCTGGGTAGTGATTTGGATCGGCTCAGTTAGTTTACACGGTTGATTAAATAAGGTTTGAGTTTTCTGCCCTATAACTTCGGCTTCTGCCCAACCATATAAACGTTCAGCTCCTTTATTCCAAAATAAAATATGATCGTCTAAATCCTTTACAAAAATGGCATCACTAGCAATATCAATTAAGGCTGCTTGTTCCGCAATTTTTTGCTCTGTTTCTTTACGTTGGGTAATATCGGTAATGATTTCTATGCCCACCCAACAATCTTGTTCTTGATCCCATTCAGCAACATAGTTTGAGGCAAGCCATCGAAGGGTGCGATCGCCATGCAAAAACCGATATTCGATAATACCAGAGCGCCCCGCTTGAATATTTTCGATAAATGAGGCGAGCGTTTTTTCTCTATCTTCGGGCAATATATTCGCTATGTATAAGGCAGAATCTGCTTGCACTGCTTCTAAGCTATAGCCAAAAACTTGTTGAGTTCCGCCTGTCCAAGAATCAATCTCTAAAGTACCATCCTTCAAAAGACGAAAGTTTTTAATAACGGCGATCGCGCTGTTGAGAATCTGACTGAGTTTCGCAGCTTCTTTTATTTTAGATTCTGTAATATCAGTAACAATAATACTATTAACTAAAATCTCATCTATCTGCAGTTGTTTAAACGATAATTTAACAGGGACTTCCTTATTTTCCGTTGCGGTGATCAACAATAATTCTCTAGTCAGACTTTTTTCAGTCTGAACCTGCTGCAAAAGTAGTAAAAATGCTTTTTTATCCTGGGGCGCAATAAAAGTTTCTAATTGAGAGCCGATCAGATTTGTTAAAGGACAATTTAAGAGTTCCGATAGTCGTTTATTACAGTACAAAATTAAACCTTCAGAAGATACGGTAGCCGCTCCTTCGCCCATTTGTTCCACTAAACACTGATAAACATAATCTGCCCCCTGAATCGTAAAAACTCGCTCTCCTCGCTGCGTAGAAACAACAACAGCATCAACTTCCCCAGAACGAATCGCCTGCAACGTTTCTTCCGCTACATTTAGGCGTTCCTGCACCTCTGCCAATTCCCGATGTAGGGTTTCGACTTCTTGGCTCATTTTTTCAATAGGGGTCAGAGAATCCTTCATTATTTTCCTCTCCACTTATATTTTTTTTCGGCACAAGATTAAGACCAATTAAGACTTTTTCTCTATTAGATAAATTGCCAATCATCATTTGTAAGGGCAGAGGTAACTTTTTTATCAAGGTGGGAACAGCCACAATGTTCTCCGAAATAACAGCTTCTGTCTGTTGATAAATATCAATAACTTCTAACTCATAACGCCCTTGGAGATATTCCTCACAAATCTTTTTGATATTTTGCAACGCCGTCACCGATTGAATCGTTGTACCTGAAATATAAAGACGTAGGGTATAATGCTCTTCCTTTGATTGGGACAGAGACTGTTCAAAAAGTTCTGTGGTTGTTGGTTTAACATCTTCGGAGTCAATCATTGTTAGTTCCTCTATCTTGAGTTATTGTTCATCGACTCGACGAAGAATTTGCAGTCCTACCAGAACTTTTTCAGTATTTGATAAATCACCAATAATCTTTTTAATCGGTTCTGGCAATTTTCTAACGAGAGTCGGTAGAGCAACGATGCTATCTTCTATGGCTAGCTGCGGTTGTTGACTTAAGTCAATAATTTCAATGGTATATTGACCGTGAAGATATTCCTCACATATCTTCTTCAAATTGGCAAAAGCAACCAGAGATTTAGGTGTATGTCCCGCCACATATAACCGCATTTGCCAAAGCTGTGACTCTTTTGTGTTAGTGGGCTGTGAGAAATTATCTGTTAAATTATCTGTCATGTTTTTTATCCTTAGAGATAATTTTCAGGGATTAAGATGACGTAATCTTCCCATAAAGGTTCGATTCTCCAGCACCGCTTTTTCTTCCTCTTGTTCTTCTTCAAGCAGCAAATCTAACTCCGCATCTCGATTGAGCAATTGCATTTGTAGAGCATTTATCTGAGCTTGTACGATTTTTTTCTCTTGTTCATACTCCCGTTTTTTGAGTTCAAAATTCTGTCTGCGTTTTTGATAGGCAGATTTTTCCTTTAGTTCTTGATTGAGTCTTTCCGTTCCTGTTAATACCTTGCCATCTCCCAAGTAAACCTCGACCAACTTTACGCCTTCATTGGTGACGATAAATTCCCGTACTTGATTAGAGTGCATCATACCACGAGATTTGAGGGCATAGAGAATCCGATTGCGCTCCCCATTGACCTTGATCGTTTGGAGTTCTAACCAAGTATCCATCAGAGAGGAAACACCCATTTCTGTCTGTTCGTGGTCACTGTCAGTATCACCGGGCGTTAAATCTGTCAAAAAAACGGTTATTTGTTGGCTCTTTAAATAGTCAATCAAACGCATAAAAAAGCTTTTTGTTTGCATAAAGCTTCCACTCAAAATGAGATTACTCATCGGATCGATGATGATCGTGCTTGGTTGAAATTCTTTGACCCAGCGATGGATTTTAAACAAACGCATTTCTAAATTGTAGTTAGTGGGACGTACCGCATCAAATTGCAATAATCCCTGCTCTACATAGGGAGATAAATCAAGACTAATCGAGTTTAAATTGCGGAGAATTTGTTGGGGGGATTCTTCTGTGGCGAGATATAAACACCGTTCGCCTCTCAGGCAGGTTGCTTGGGCAAAATGAGCTGCCAGTGTTGTTTTTCCCGTTCCTGCCCTGCCTGTGACAAGAATACTGCTACCCCGATAGTAGCCCTGCCCGCCAAACATTTCATCAAGCTGGGAAATGCCCGTTGAGATTCGCTCATTAGAAACCGCATGATCTAACGTTAAGGACGTAATGGGTAAGACCGAAATGCCATTTTCTTCAATTAAAAAAGGATATTCATTATTACTATGACGAGAGCCGCGATATTTGACAACTTGAAGGGTTCTTGTGGCGATGTCTTGCAAGGTTTTTTGATCTAATTTGATCACACAATCCGAAACGTATTCTTCTAAACCTTGACGGGTTAAGGTGTGATCTCCTCGCTCCCCTGTGATCACGGCTGTCACACCTTCGTCTTTTAACCAATGAAATAAACGGCGTATTTCTGCTCGGACAATGTTGGCATTGGCTAAACCAGCAAACAAGACTTCAATCGTGTCTAAAAGTACCCGTTTAGCACCAATTTTTTTGATCGCATAGCCTAGACGAAGAAATAGGGCTTCTAGGTCATATTCTCCTGTTTCCTCAATTTCGCTGGGTTCAATATAAACATGATCGATTAATATTTTACCTTCAGCAATTAACTGATTTAAATTCCACCCTAAAGAGGCGACGTTTTGGGTAATTTCTGACGCAGTTTCTTCAAAGGTGACTAAAACGCCTGGTTCTCCGTACCGCGTTGCTCCGCGCACGAGAAACTCCACACCAAATAACGTTTTGCCGCAACCAGCAGAACCGCAGATTAAAGTTGGTCTGCCTTGGGGCAAGCCTCCATCGGTGATTTCATCGAGTCCCTGAATTCCCGTTGGGCATTTGGATAATTGTAAATCTTGAATTTTATCCATAAAATATTAAAATTTCCTTTTTGATAGGAGTTACATAAGCGCACAACTATCCTACCTGTGACACTCTAGGAATCTGTGCTATTGTCTTGATTACCTGTATATGATTAACAATAGCACATTTTCTGACTTTAGTATCCATAGCTTTTCGTTTCTTAATGGAATCGCAAGCAGGTGGCGGATTACATCGTGGGGGAGGATCTCACTTTTGCAGCCAAGCAAGCTATAAATCTAAGTTTTGAGGCAGAAGGCAGGAGGAAGAAGGAAGGATCCAGAAGAAGTGTTTTTACAAATATGAGATGCTCCCCATCGTGGCAATTGAGAAAAGGCAGGCAATAAGCTGTTGTGCATCTAGATTGTCTATGGTATTACAGAGGGAGAGGGAGAGGATTTGACAAGTTTTGATATGGTAGGGAAATTTACAATTTAAATGCACAACAACTTATAGCCTTTCTATAGAACCCATTTGAGATATTTTTATGCTGTAGCTAGTCTTTGAAGCATCAGCCTAATAAAACTGAGCTTGAGCTTAGCCTTTGCAGGGTCAAGCGGGAACTCAAAATTTTTGACTAAGCTTTTAGATCTTTCCACCAAAGCGTTTGACCTTTAGATGACCCCGGAAGGCAGCAACAGGCACAAACTCCGATTTACCCTTCGCTTATTTTTCAGCTTTCGATGGCTTTGCTGAGAGTTCAAGTTTTAGGTGGATCATAATCGGGGGATAAATCTTGTGCAATGAAGAGAGTAAGTTTCTTACGGTGATAGCCCTGATAAAATAGGGTGGTGATCGGAGGGAATATTGACAGGTTTAGATTTGAAATAATCGAGGTTTTTCTTAAACATTTCAATCAAACCGCAATCATCCGATAAGCTGGCTTTAGAGAGAGTGAGTTGGGTTCTCTAGAGGAATGCCATCGCAGTTATTTACCCACGAGTGCTACAGCACCGCTTTGCAAAACAGGAATTTCAATTCGGAACTCTGCTCCTTGATGGGGCTGAGAGAAGCACTGGAGTAAGCCACCATGCTTATCAACTACAATTTGATAGCTGATGGATAGCCCTAATCCAGTTCCTTTACCAGTTGGTTTGGTGGTGAAGAAGGGATTGAAGACCTGTTGTCTAACTGTTTCCGTCATCCCAGGCCCATTGTCTTGAACTTGAATTACTACATTTTTTGAATAACCAGAATGAGTTTCGTTTGTGACTAGCTTAGTCCGAATAGTGATGCGACTGGGATTCTTTTGGATGTCTTTTAGAGAACGCTGATTGTCATAGTTTTCTAAAGCATCAATCGCATTTGCCAGAATATTCATAAAGACTTGGTTCAACTGTCCGGCATAGCACTCTACTCGCGGTAAGTCGCCGTACTCTTTAACAATTTCAATAGCAGGATGATCCGGTTTTGCCTTCAGTCGATTTTGCAAAATCATCAATGTGCTGTCAATTCCCTCGTGGATATCAACTGGCTTCTTTTCTGCCTCATCCAGCCGCGAGAAGTTTCGCAGCGAGAGGACAATTTGACGAATGCGATCGGCTCCTACCTTCATTGAAGTCAGCATTTTGGGCAAATCTTCACTAATGTAGTCCAGATCGAACTCTTCAATTTTTTCCTCAATTTGGGCATTAGTTGGATAGGTTTGCTGGTAAAGCTGAATCAACTTTAGTAAATTTTGCGTGTAGTCGGCAGTATGGCTCAGGTTGCCATAGATAAAGTTGACTGGATTATTAATTTCGTGAGCAACACCAGCAACCAGTTGCCCCAAACCTGACATTTTCTCTGCCTGAATAAGCTGTGCTTGAGTTTGCTGCAAGGTTTTGAGTGCAACCTCAGCTTCCTCTTTTGCTTGCCTTAACGCAGCTTCGGCTTGCTTGCGTTCAGTAATATCCAGTGTCAAGGATGCAACCCCAACAATCTTTCCAGCATCCCCTACTAAAGGCGTATTGAACCATTCGCAAATAATGGTTTGGCCGTTTTTCGTAATATTTTCGTTGACGCTGTAGCGTCCTTGGCTCTGAATCAACAACTCGTTCATCAGTCGATCGACCACCTGTCGGGCAGACGCCGGCACAATTAATTCTGCGGCATGGTGTCCGATCGCCTCTTTCGCCGTGTAACCAAAAATCTGCTCTGCCGCTGGATTCCAAGCAGTGACTTTAAAGTTTAAATCCCATTCCACAACTGCCAGTGAACTTTGGCGGAATAGATAAGATAGTCGCTGTTCCGACGCTTTGAGTTCTTCTTCTGCCTGTTTCCGTTGAGTAATGTCAATCCCAGTTTTGATGATGTACTCAATTTCACCTTCACTATCGAGTAAAGCAGTATCTGACCAGGCAATCAGTCTGAGTTGTTGATCTTTGCTCACCCAACTGCCTTCATACTGCTGGGGAAAATTACCAGATTGTAAAGACTCAAAAGTAGTTTTGGCTTGTCGAGCTAAGTCTGAGTTCGGGAACAATTCCCAAATGTAGCGCCCTTTCACTTCACTAAACGAGTAATGAGTCATTTGTTCGCAAGCTCGGTTAAAGCGAACGATTTGTCCCTGGGGGTCGAGCACAACTACCAGCGCACCTGCAATTTCAAGAATTGCTGAAACGAAATTGCGTTCCACTTCAAATGCTTTAATCAGTTCCTCTAACTGGGTTGCCATATTGTTAAATGCGATCGCCAATGTCCCCAATTCGTTCTGGCGGTCGATGTTGACCCGCGTCTCTAATTGCCCCGCACTGAGTTCAGTAGCTGCCGCGGTTAAGCGCTGGAGTGGCACCACAATTTGCCGAATAAATAGATACCCAATGCCAACAGCGACGATCGTCACCACCGCCAATGAGCCTCCCATAATTGAGAGCATTTGGTAAACGGGAGCATAGGCCTCAGCCGTTGGCAGTTCTACAACCACATTCCAATTCACGCTCCGAACTAAGGCACTGGCTCCCAATACTTCTACCTGCTTTAGACCCGGATAAACGTTAAGGTGCTTAGTATCTTCGGAGGCTTTCAAAAATTGAAAGAAGGGGCGCTTAGAAATATCTTGAAGTTGAAAGGTTTCTGGCTTACTACCGTTTTGAGCAATGAGAAAATTACGCTCATCGACTACATAGACATAACCCGTCTTGCCAACCTCGATTTGGGAAACAACAAACCAGAGAAAGTTGAGATTTATCTCTGCTAATAGCACCCCATCCACCTCATCTCGCTCATCCCGAATCGGAACCGCCAGAATGGTGGTGGGTTGGCGAGTTTTAGGATTAATTTCTACAGGACTGACATAATCTTCCTGTTGTTTGAAGGCACGAATAAACAGTGGCGAATGGGCTGGATTTTCTAACTTGAGCGGTTCGTAGGGTGAAACTGACGCGACAACTTGTCCCTTCCGGTTCAAAATGGCAACGGCTTCATAAGCATCATTATGACGAATCAACGCTTCCAACAGGCTCTGCTGCACTTGAGGTTGAAAGTTTGTGAGTCCTTTGACCCTAGCTAAATAGCTCAGTTTTCGTTTCAAGTCATCTAGATAATTATCAATCTGCCCTGCTGCTGTCTGACTGCGCTCTTGTTGGAGCGATCGCGATTGCTGGATCTGCGCCTGAAAGCTGAGGTAGATCAGCAAGCCACCTGTGGGCAGTAAGCTCAGAAGAACCAAAAATATCAAACCATACCGGAGCTGATTTGCAATAGAAAAGAAGCGTTGCCAAGGATGAGAACGAGAGCTTCTGGCGATCGGCACAATGCGCTCGTTGCGTTGATTTTGCATCGGACTTAGAATCAATATTAGTAAATCAATTAATCGGTGCACTAAGGAGAAACATCGATTTTGCCAGTCGTCACAGCTTCTCGGATAATCTTGAAAGTGTTTTCTTCCTGAGACGTGAGACTACCACGGAAAGGGGCAAAGTCGTAGATTTTTTCCTTGAGCCCAAACTTGTAAAGTTTTCCTTCCCAGCGACCTTGCTGGGTTAACACTGCCACATTTAGCACCAGATTGGGAATGTCCTGCAGAACGCTAGTTAGGACTTTGCCGGGAGCCACTTCGTACTGATCCTTTGTCCTACCAATCACCAAGACTCCTGGCTTTTGCGAAACGGCTTTTAGCGCGGCTAACCCTGCCTCACCCGCGTTGAATGCCAAAACATCTACTCCAGAAGCAACCATATCCGTTGCCACTTTGATGGATTTTTCCGTATCAACCCAAGAGTTGAGAAAAGCCGTCGAGGCTTGAACAGAGGGATTCGTTGCCTTCACTCCCCGCCTAAACAAGGCTTCTTCTTCTTTGTAAACCGGATAAGGTTCGCCCACAATATAGCCAACTTTATTGCTTTTGGTCTTCATGGCAGCCAAAGCGCCTGCGAGGTACCCCACCTCACCCGATCGAAAGGCAACAGCCCCCAAATTTCTGTTATTCCCTGGATGCGTTGTAATCAGGGCAAATTTCGTGCGCGGAAATTCTTTAGCGACCTTTTCGGCAGCTTTGGAATAGGCACCACTGGCTGCAATTACCAGGTCATAGCCTGACTGGGCATATTTGCGTATAGTAGGTTCACTATTTTCACCGTCCATACTGTCAGTAATGTCTATCTCAGCATTAAATTTATTTTTGATGAGATTCAATCCTTCAAAGCAAGCTTGATCCCAACTTTGGTTGTCTTTTGAGCCTGTGGTGAGCATTGCCACTCTAAAGCTGCTAGAGGTCCTTGCTTCCGGGGAAGAGTTTAGGTTCGGAGCCGATCGGCTGCAACCAATCGCAAAAAATAGAGCTAGAGCCGCCAGAGTCATTTGTTTCAAGAGAGATTGAATTCGCATAATAGCTTTTCGCAGCAATATTACTTTTTCTACGCCGATAAATTTGTTGAACGGTATCTCAACAATTTTTACAACTCTTACTCTAGCTCGCATTTAATGACTCTGACAGATTCAGCGTAACACTCATTTAAGCTCAAAAACAAGTAAGGACACGGCACTGCCGTGTCCTTACAACTCTAACCTGCAATTAACCGAATTTGTTTGCTATTACTTAACAAACAGCATTTCTTGATAAGTAGGCAGAGGCCACAAATCATCAGCCACTTCACCTTCCAGAGCATCCGCATACTTGCGAACCTCATCCATTAAAGGACGAATTGTTTGCGAAGCATATTGCATATGGTCTTCTGTCGAAGCAAAATCGTGCTTGCTCAAAGCAGCACTCAATTTGCTCGCAGTATCCATCATGGACTTAACCAGCACCGCTACTTTTTCGGCACTTTCTTTTTCCAGTTCGATTCCAATCTCTTTCAATTTAGAAATCGTGCCGGAAAGTTCAGCTAAATACCTCACCGCTGCGGGATAAATAATGGTTTTTGCCATGCTTATTACCAGTTTTGCTTCGACTTCAATTGCCAGCAAATACTGCTCTGCATAAACATCGTAACGACTTTCCAATTCAACTGGAGTCAGAACACCTGTCTTTTCAAACAAGTCTTCAATGTATCCTTCCTTCAACACGGGTAAAGCATCTGCCGTAGTCCGCAAGTTAGCTAAACCCCGTTCTTCAACAGCCATTTTGTGCCATTCTTCCGAATAGCCGTTGCCGCCAAATACAACCGCACCGTGCTCGTCCATCACTTCTTTGAGAATGGTTTGGATGGCAGCATTCAGTTCAGTTCCGTTAGCCAAATCGCTTTCTAATTTGTTAGCAATCCAGTCCAAAGAATCTGCAAGAATTGTATTCATCGCCACCAGAGGCCCGGAAACAGACTGACCGGAACCTACTGCACGGAATTCAAATCGGTTTCCAGTAAAGGCAAAGGGCGAAGTCCGGTTTCTGTCCCCAGCATCCTTCATGAAAGTAGGCAGTGTTTCTACACCTAAGTTCATAATTCCCCGACCTTTAGAGTCCTTAACTTCTCCCCGGCTAATTTGCCCGAAGATATCTTCTAATTGCGAACCCAAATAGACAGAGATAATTGCTGGTGGAGCCTCATTTGCACCCAATCGATGGTCGTTGCTGGCAGTAGCAACTACCGCGCGCAACAGCGGGCCGTATTTGTGAACTCCGCGAATCACAGCGCCGCAGAAAACTAGAAATTGTATGTTCGAGTGCGGTGTATCGCCGGGGTCTAATAAGTTCCCTTGGGTGGCATTGCCGACCGACCAGTTGACGTGTTTGCCGGAACCGTTAATGCCGGCGAAAGGCTTCTCGTGCAGCAAGCACATAAAACCGTGTTTCTTCGCAGTGTTGCGGAGAATTGTCATGGTTAATTGTTGGTGGTCGCTGGCGACGTTTGCAGCTTCAAAAACTGGTGCAATTTCAAACTGACCGGGAGCTACTTCATTGTGGCGGGTTTTGGCAGGAATTCCCAGCCGGTACATTCTTTCTTCTACTTCCTGCATGAAGACTTGAACGCGCTCTGGAATAGCTCCAAAATAGTGGTCGTCAAATTGCTGACCTTTCGCAGGAGGTTTGCCAAAAAGGGTGCGACCTGCTAGGAGTAAATCGGGGCGGCTGGTGGTAAAATTGGCATCTACCAGGAAGTATTCTTGTTCGGAACCGCAACTGGAATTTACCGGAGCAATTTCGGTGTTTCCTAATAGCTTTAACACTCGGGTTGCTGCTTTGTTCATTGCGGCAATGGAACGCAAAAGCGGCGTTTTCTTGTCTAAGGCTTCACCTGTCCAGGAGATGAAAACAGTAGGAATGCACAAGGTCATGCCGTTGTCTGTTTCCATGACATAAGCAGGGCTGGTGACATCCCAGGCTGTGTATCCGCGAGCGGCGGCGGTGGAACGGATGCCGCCGTTGGGGAATGAGGAGCCATCGGGTTCGCCTTGTACGAGAACTTTCCCTGCAAATTCTGAGATGACGGAGCCGTCGCCTTGCACTGAGATGAAACCATCGTGCTTTTCGGCGGTGCTGTTGGTGAGCGGGTAAAATACGTGGGCGTAGTAAAGGGCTCCTTTGGAAATAGCCCAATCTTTCATTGCTGCTGCAACTACATCAGCTACGGAAGCATCGAGTTTTTGGCCGGTTTGAATGGTGTTTTTTACTGATTTGAAAATGCTTTTGGGCAGACTTTCTTGCATCTTGCTCAGACTATAAACGTCTGTTGCCCACATATCTTCTAGCCGCTTGGGAGGCCGGCCTGGCATCAGTTTGCGGTTGACGATTTGAGAAATGGCTTGAACGCGCGATTCGTTTCCACTCATGGTTATTTTTATTGGGATTGCGGGACGAGTATTTGTGAAAAAATAGATGTTAGCAAAAGTTTAACGATTGACAAATATGTTGGATTTACCCAACGTTTTTAGTCAAAGCTAACTTTTGGCAGAATGCCTTTTTTGGCAGGCTCTAAAAGATTGGATGAGCGAGGCCCTATCACTTCGCCCATCTGGCGTGACAATCCAGTGTGAGATGCGGTTGGATTTTGGTTATTAGCAGCAATAAAATAGATGACAAGAGCCTGTACTAATTTGAGTCAACATGATAGATGTCTGCGCTGCACAGATTTAGTAACTAATCTTCACCCTGGTCAGCTCAAAAATTTTGTGCGAATCAATTCCGATGAATTCAGGTCAAAACTACTTATGGTTTTTAACGGTTCGACGATCGATAAATCGCAGTCCAGCAAACAACGCACTCGTTTAGGAGTTTTGGAGAATTATGGAGAGTACACAATCTACACTTGGAGAGTTTAAACAATCATTAACCAAATAAATGTATTGTAGGCTACAGAATTTTAGGTTTTTTTCAGAAAGGTCGATCGCACCGATCGCACACAACCGCAGGATTTTAGTGTAACAGAACGCGGGGCGCTGAAACTGGGGGGCGATCGTACATTTACAGGACTTACCCAGGGATACTATATATAGTGTGCCAACAAAGGGCTCTCGCTTTGGCGTTGCTGAATTCGGGTATGAAATTTGTAGGGGCAATCCCCCCGTGGTGGCCGCACCGCTGGCGGGGTCAGCTTTTATTCAGCCGCACCACAAAATTTTCCCAGCACAGTAATGGGGATTTCTATGAATTTAAAATAAAGAGATTTAGAGCAATAGTTCAGACAGTTTTAGACGCCGTTTAGTGAGAAGAAATGAGTAAATTTTAAACTTTTATTTAACTCGTTGGTAATCCGAAGACTTCAGAGCATGAGCCAAAAAGCGTTCTGTGTAGTACAAAGCTAATTGATTGCTCGGGCCATTAAAAACTGCATCAAAGGCGTGTTCAGCCCAAGGAATTTCGAGCAAAATAGCCCGATCGCCCGTGGCTCGCAATCGTTCGTAGAGCGATCGACCAAACTTGGGCTGAACGATATGGTCGCGACCTGCATAAACCAGTAGAGAAGGGGGAAGATTGGGTTTAATATAATTTATGGGAGAAGCCCGACGGTAAAGCTCGTTGAGTTCGTCTGGCGTTCCTCCCAGAAAAGCACGCAAGACGGCTCGAACATTTATGGCATCAGGAAAAGGTGGGTCATTGTATCCCCGGAGCAGGTCATTTGGCCCGTAATAGTTTACCACTGCTAGAACTGGAAGCACACTAGAATTATAAGCAGTTAGCATTGCTAAATGGGCACCGGCAGACCTTCCCATCAGAGCAATTCGATCGAGATCGATTTCCCAATCACCAGCATGAGTTTTGATATAGGAAAGAGCGGCTTGTACGTCCTCAAGCTGAGCAGGAAATCGATACTTGGGAGCGTGACGGTAATCAATTGCAACCACACAATAGCCTTGGGCGGCCATATAGCGGCTGAATTCTTCATTGGAATCGGCATTGCCTCTCTGCCAAGCTCCCCCGTAGAGCGTGATTATCGCCGGATATTTGCCAATTTGCATCGGCCGATAAAGGTTTAGTTGCAGTGAAACTCCGTCAGGGTTGGCAAATCCAATAGCCCGATCGATCCTAACCTTTCTAATGGGAATTCCTCGGAACGCATCTGCGAGGATAAACGGTTGAGGGCGTAGCTGCGCGCGATCGGCTTGAGGAATGGCTGCTAAATAGTTTTCCCCTAAAACTGCTTGCATTTGGGTAGCTATGGCTGCATTGGCTGCTGGGAACTGAATTAGGGGTAGCAGGCCCAGGATGAGGGCGAACAGGTTACAAATGAGTAAAATAATGTAGACTTTGCCTTGATGGCGTCTGAGCAGGTTCAGCAGAAGGGCGATCGTATTGATACCGACCAACCAAGGACTAATTTCTGGTGCTCCCACCGCCAAAGGGTACAGGAACATCGTGGGTGCTGGTACGATGACCCAGAGACTGAGAAATAGTGCGATCGCACTCAGGAACCAAGAAATAAATGGCGAGACTAAGAACGCTGCCAATAAAGGTAACTTTTTGCGGTTCTTCTTGTGGATCATCAGATTTTCGCAGCCTAATTTTTAATCAGTTTAAATTAATCTGGTGGTTTTTATTGGTAAGTCGATCGCCTCTGGCATTTTACCAAACCAGCAGCTTCATTGACTCCGACACCCTGCGTCGAGCGAAAATGCTTTGTATTGTTGTCTTTTCATCTTTGACGTTGTTCGCTGTTTCTGGGAATGTTAAGCTGAGGTTGTCTGGCTAAACTAACTGTATGGGCTGTTACTCATCAAAAGTTTGGCTATTATTCCGATTTTGGTAGTTACACATAACTTACGCACGGGTGTGGAGAAACCGGGTTTTTTTACAGTTTATTAAAATTTATGGAAACCTCAAATCGGAGCGCAATTAAATTGTAGAGCAAGTGTATTTCTCAGGTAAAATCGAGTCTAATCCTTTAATTGCTGAGGCATAGTCTCATGCCCATTCCCAAACTCAGTGAAACAACGATCAAGCTTCACACCTCTGCCCAATCTCTCAAGCGGGGTGAAGCTTACTATTTAGCTGGCAATGTTATTAGCGCAGTCCGGCGTGGCAATATGGTGCAAGCAGTAGTGGAGGGTTCCGAAGTAGAACCCTACCGTGTTACCCTGCCCTTTGATGATGCCGGATTAGGATCTACATTATTCTGCACTTGTCCTTACGAGAACGGTGGGTGGTGTAAACACATTGTGGCGACGTTGTTATTGTGTCTGCGGCAACCAGAAATAATTGAGCAGGGCCCGACACTGGAACAATTGCTCGATCGCCTCAACGATGTACAAACCCAGCAATTAATACAGCATTTAGTAAAAAAAGAACCATCACTCATTGATGCGATCGAACAATACATTAACTTAAGTGCTATTCCTGCACCTTCAAACCAACCTACCAAAGCACCGCGCCACACCTCCATCGATCCTGCTCCCTTTCGACACCAAGTACGACGAATTTTGCGAGAGGCTGTGAGGTATTTGGAGGATGGATGGGAGGAAGACCCAATTACAGAAGAACTTTTAGATGTAATTCAGCGAGCCCAGGAATTCAGCGCACAGGGGGATGGCAACAACGCCTTAGTAATTTTAGAAGCCATCACCACAGCCTGCGTTGAAGATTGGAATGATGTAGAAGAGTTTGGCGCTGAAAATTATGAGGTAGCTAACGCTTTGAATGAAGCTTGGACAGAAGCCATTTTGACGGCTCAACTAACTGCTGAAGAAGAGATTGATCTCCAGGTGATGTTAGAAGCTTGGCAAGATGAATGGGATTGTGATTTCAGCATGAGTTTGGAAGCTTTACGCCAAGGTTGGGACGACCCCCTACTCCAACAGGTACTTGAAGGAAACATCACTGGGCAAGGAGTTTGGGCTGGTGACGCACCAGACTGTGCTAAGGACTTAACATTGATTCGCTTGCAAATCCTCGATCGCCAGGAACGCGATCAAGAATACTTATACTTAGCCCAAGCAGAAGGCTGTGTTCAACAATACTTGACGATGTTAACTCGTTTGGGGAGAGTAGAAGAAGCAGTGGAAGCTGCTGCTACTGAGATGCAATCAGCGGAAGATGCTTTGGCTCTCGTTCAAACTTTAAAACAACAGGGAGCCTTACAACAAGCTCTGAAAATTTGTCAAGCTGGGTTAAATTTGTCAGGTCATTGCCATTACCAACTGGCAACATCGATGAGTGAGTTGGCTGTTGAGTTGGGCGAAGACGAACTTGCGTTAAATGCTCGAATCCAGATATTTAAAATCAAACCGTCTTTTAGCGATTATAGTTTAGTGAAGGAGTTAGCCAAAGATAGTTGGTCAACTTTGAAAGCAGATTTGTTAGCAACTCTGAAAAGTAATGAAAGTTGGAATTTTACTGATGCGAAGGTTGATATTTTTCTGGATGAGGGAATGATTGAAGATGCGATCGCCCTTGCTGATGGCTTGGGTTATTACGAATCAGCACTGATTCACCGAGTAATGGGGGCTGCTATCAGCCACAGCCCCGATTGGGTAATCGCCAATGCTTGTCGGCGTGCTGCATCGATTATGGATCAAGGGAAATCAAGCGAGTACAATCTTGCGATTAAGTGGTTGGAAAAAGCCCGCGCTGCCTATTTACACACTGGGCAAAATCTTCAGTGGTCTGCTTATCGTTCTCAACTGATGCAAATACACAGTCGGAAGCGCAAGTTGATGGAAATGCTCAAAAGTCCCCATTTAGATTGAGCCTTAAGTTTACCGTAAACCCAAGTGAAAGCGACCCAACCCAGGAGCGAATAAACCTTACTTAATTTTTGCTTTCACGGCCCTAGATTCCACTGTGAATCCGGGAATATCTTGCAGTTCTGTTTCGCTCAAACTGTACTGTTCGCAAACCAAACTCAAACGAGTTCCGGTACTTTTAACAGCGTTGACAGAGTGAGTCAAATCTCCTTGAAAATAGATCAGCGAGTTGGCTTGCGGCTTAATCTGTCCGACTTGCTGTTTGTTGCGCCGCAGTATCAACTCTCCCCCTTGCAAGTTCGGCGGTACTTGCACGTACAAAACGCTGACGGCTGCAGGAGGTTCAACTGTTTTGCAGTACGATCGCAATGATCGATCGATATGCGGATCGACGCGGGAACCTTCACCCAGCAACAAAGGGTTGAGGTAAAAAGCATTGCATTCAGGCTGTAATGCTTGGTCTAGATAGGGTTTGAACAAGGGGAACCGCCGTTCTACTTCGGCGATTTCCGAACGTTGAAACACCACGGAAAACCCTTTTGTGCCAATGAAATCGCGATTGAGGTTGTTGATTGCTAGATAAGGGGAGGCTAGAATTGCTCCTCGCAAGTCGTTGAGGTAGTCGATCGAGAAAGCGTTAGGATGTTGGCTATAGTATTTCAAGGCACTCAAAAATCATCAAAGTTTAAGGAAACAGCAGATAGAAATGCAGCAATCGCTCAGACTTGGGATTGCTTCGTTCCTCGGGGAGAACCAAATAATGTTTATTTGTGTCCGCGTACTTAAGTCAAAGGTTTTTCTTAACTGCGGGCGATCGCCCGGAAGTGTCGCAACCGACTAGCAACTGCCAAATATTACTACTATACAGCCGATCGACTTTCGCCGCTCGTCGTTGTGATTCGATTATATTGGGAATTCGATTATACATGATGCTGGTGGGCAGCCGATCGCCCATTTATTTTAACTTGTCCAATTGCAGGGGCGAGCCTAATTTCCGCGATCGCATCCGGCCTCTGTTTTCTCACCGATTTCTTGAGTTTGCTAGCTGGAAAACCGATGGGTGTTGGCGCTGTGTAGGAAACATCTTGCTAAAAAAAGCAATCCGTGCATTAGGTCAAAATGCTGGAAGGGCGATCGGGAATATCTAACGGGCGACAGAATGTTAATAAAGTTTACACATAGAGGGCTATCAAAAAAATACCAGCAGTCGGAACAGGTACTAAGTAATTAGTCAGATGAGAGCAATATTTCACCGGGTGGAGAAAAGCAAAGGTGCCTGGTATAATTAAAGAGTAAGTGAAAACAACAAACTTCCTCAAACGATATGGCAACAACATTGTACGAGAAAATGGGTGGAGAGCCAGCCATTAAAGAGATTGTGGATGATTTTTACCGCGATGTTTTGGCTGACGAGATAGTTAGCCACTTCTTCGATCATACAGATATGGCAAAGCAGCGCCGCCATCAAACTGCTTTTATCTCTTATGCCCTCGGCGGCACCAAGCAATACTCAGGTCGTTCAATGGAGAAAGCACACGCAGGTTTGAATTTACAGCCTGAACACTTTGATGCAATTGTGAAGCATTTGACCGATGCCATCATTGCCCACGGCGCCTCCCAAGAGGATCTCGATGAAGCGCTTGGTAAGATCGCGACTTTGAAAGAGGCTGTTTTGTACAAGTAAGATCGAGTGAATGCAACAGGGTTTTTGCAGCCACTAGAATAGTGATAAAAGTGGAGATTTCGTAATTTTGCAGCGATAACTCCCCTTTGTTTTTTGCCGCATATAGTGATCCGTGAAGAGGCGCAGGAAGAGAAGAGAATAATTCACAATTTAGGCGAGTATTGCTAGAGTTGTTTAACTGATATCTCGTATGAGTTGTGGGAAGCAATCGCGCGATCGATATAGTAGCGGATTTAAGTTATTTGTGACATCTTGCACCGTTATCAATAACAGGCAAGATGCCTGTTCCACAAAGACTAAATTTTCTTGTGGAACAGGCATCTTGCCTGTTCATAAAGCCTGATTGAGAAGGGTGCAAGGTGTCAGTTATTTTTGACTGGGTTTATTGATACTTGTTTGATTTTTTATAGTAGCTTATTCGGCTAGCCCCGGTAGGGCTGAAGTATATTTTACGGCATTTGTTCATTTACTTGAAATGCTGAAAAGTTATATTCATCCTTTAGCTAGATGACGGTAGTCAAGTGCGGATAGCACGATCGGTTTACTAATTGCCAATTACCAATTACCAAATCGTATATGCCGCAATACTTCGGAAAACTTCAAAAAACCGAACAGCCTTGGTCAACAATCGGTTCGGTACAATCCATAAATAAAACCGATCGCACCTTTCACTTTAATTGCGGTGAAACTTCCCTAAACCTCAGCATCCTCGCGCCGAATTTGATCCGAGTGCGAATGTCCCCGACAGGTGAATTCAAAAGCCGATCGCAATCAATAACTGTCCCTGACGAAGAGTGGGAAATTACACCATTTGAAGTGCGAGAAACAGACGAAAAAATAGAAATTGAAACAGCACAAATAACGATTTCAGTCAATCGCGATCGCACTTCCATCGAATGCTTTGACAAATCGGGAAAACCCTTTGCTAGCGACTGCGATCCTAGTATGGGATGGCGCACCGGCGCAACCGCAGGCTGGAAACGCATCGAAGCAGACGAACACTTCTACGGTTTCGGACAACGCACCGGCTTTCTCGACAAACTCTCCGAAGTCAAGACACACTGGACAATAGACGCGCTTGACTACAATTCCCTCAGCGATGAAATGTACCAGGCGATCCCATTTTACATCGCCCTGAGTCCCGATCGCGCTTACGGCATCTTTTTCAACACCACATTTTGGAGTCAATTCGACATCGGCGCCCAACAACCGGGAGTTTTGCGGATGGAAACCAGAGGCCCGGAACTCGACTACTACATCATTTACGGCCCGGAACCCGCCCAAATTCTCGCCACCTACACGCAGTTAACCGGCCGGATGCCGCTTCCGCCAAAATGGGCGCTGGGATACCACCAATGCCGCTGGAGCTACGACTCCGAGGACGTTGTGCGGGAGTTGGCGAAGCAATTTCGCGATCGGGCGATTCCTTGCGATGTCATCCACCTCGACATCGACTATATGAACGGCTACCGCATTTTTACCTGGAGCCCGAAGCGTTTCCCCGATCCCGCGAAACTGCTCGCAGACTTGAAAGCAGCGGGTTTTAAGGTTGTCACGATTGTCGATCCCGGTGTCAAGTACGAACCGGAAGGAGATTATGAAGTATTCGATCAGGGTGTGGAAAATGACTATTTCGTCCGCACCGCAGAGGGAAGGCTATTCCACGGTTACGTTTGGCCGGAAAAAGCGGTGTTTCCCGACTTCCTGCGGCCAGAGGTGCGCCAGTGGTGGGGCGAATTGCACAAAAACCTTACAGATATGGGCGTTGCGGGGATTTGGAACGACATGAACGAACCTTCGATCGCAGAACGGCCTTTTGGCGACGGCCACCAACACGTCTGGTTTCCGCTGGATGCACCGCAAGGCCCGGAATCCGAGGGCGCCACCCACGCGGAAACGCACAATTTGTATGGGTTGATGATGGCGAAAGCTTGTTCGGAAGGGTTGCAAAAAGTGCGATCGGGCGAGCGATCTTTTGTGCTGACGCGATCGGGTTTTGCCGGCATTCAGCGTTACTCCTCGGTATGGATGGGCGACAATCAATCGCAGTGGGAATACTTAGAAATGTCGATGCCGATGCTTTGCAATATGGGGCTTTCCGGCGTGGCGTTTGTCGGTTGCGACATCGGCGGTTTTGCGGAGAATGCAACCGCCGAAATGTTCGCGCGGTGGATGCAGGTGGGAATGCTGTATCCCTTGATGCGCGCTCATTCTGCGATTAGTACGGCGCAGCACGAACCGTGGGTTTTTGGCGATCGCACTGAGAAGATTTGCCGCGAATACATGAATTTGCGCTATCAGTTGTTGCCTTATATTTACACGTTGTTTTGGGAAGCTGCGACGACGGGAACACCGATTTTGCGACCGTTACTTTATCACTTTCCGCGCGATCGGGCAACTTATCACCTTTACGATCAAGTATTACTCGGCCCGTCGCTGATGGCTGCACCTGTTTACCGCCCGGGAGTTGAACACCGCGCCGTGTATTTCCCGGAGGGGACTTGGTACGATTGGTGGACGGGTGAATGCTATCAGGGCCCGACGCACATTTTAGCCCACGCACCTTTGGAGAGAATGCCGCTTTACGTGCGGGGAGGGGGCATAATTGCGATCGCACCTGTGAAGCAATTTGTCAGCGAAGAACCGCTTGAGTCATTAAAAATGCGAATTTGGCCCGGAAGCGGTGAATGGACGCTTTATGAGGATGACGGACACAGTTTTGAGCACGAACAAGGTGTCTGGGCTACGACTAATTACAAAGTGTATTTGGAAGAGGAAAAAATCATCGTTGAAATTGCCGCGCGCGAGGGTCAATTTTCGATTTCTGAACGCGAAGTTATTGTGGAAGTTGTTGGCGTTGGCGAACAGCGATTTACAGATGACGGTACGGTGCGGCGTTTGACATTTGGATAACTTTGGCATAAAGCGGTTTATGCTATGGTGGGATTGATTCAGGGCGATCGCTCGATCTGGCAGAGTTTGAGATGGAAAGGGCGATCGTATCCTGAAAATCTGTTCAGCCTATGATTCCGGTTTGGTTCGATCGAATTCATCAGCCGATAGCAAAGATGTTAGCGGGGTAGAGAAATCCCAAAAAAACAGCCAACAAATTCGGCAAAGGGGTTGGATAAATTGTAAACCTGTCAAGATTGTGGACGATGGGGAATTGAAAGTTTAAAAATTATTCGATTGCCGCCATGATTTTTAGTTTCCCCTATTCAAACCTTACTCAATAAATGGAGGTATAAACCATGCTAATAGAAGAATATTTTGAGTTTTTAGCCGATGATGACATTCGAGTAAAAGGGACAAGAGTAGGAATAGAAAGCATCCTCTATGAATATATTTATCATCAACGTTCACCAGAGGAAATTCTCAAACACTTTTACACTTTGACCCTGGATCAAATTTATGCGACAATCCTGTATTATTTAAACAATAAAGCCGTCTTAGACAAATATATCGAAGACTGGCTCGAATGGTCGCACGAACAGCGAAAAGCTCAAGAATTAAACCCTCATCCAGCTTCGGTCAGGCTCCAAAAAATCAAGGAAGAAAGAAATAAAAAACATGGCACTCAAGTATCTCATGGATGAAAATATTGACCCGATTTATCCTACTCAAATTCGGAGCAAACAAGTAGGATTAATTATTCGGGTCATTGGCGAACCTTCCATACCAGCAAAAGGAACTAAAGACCCTGAAATTTTAGAATGGTGTGAAAAGTATGACTTTATCCTAGTCACGAATAACCGTAAATCTATGCCCGTTCACTTAAACGATCATTTGCAAGCCAATCGTCATATTCCTGGAATATTTATTTTAAATGCGAATTTAAGCGTTGGGCAAAACATAGAGGAATTAATTTTGATTGCTGAATGTTCTTTTCTCAATGAATATCAAGATCAAATTATTCATCTACCTATCACTAAAGAGGTTTCCTGATGACTCAAGCGATACCCAAGTTAATAACTTTTGATGACTTTCTGGAATGGAAGCCAGAAAAAGGACACCATGAACTACATAACGGAGTTATTGTTGAAATGCCCAATCCAACTGGTAAACACTCAGCGATTGCCGGTTTTCAGTCGCTCGAATTGGGCTTTGAAATCAGGCGATTGCAACTTCCTTACTTTATTCCCAAGGAATGTACAATTAAATTTAGCGATAACTCTGGCTACGATCCCGATGTAATTGTATTAGATAAACAAGCCGTAGCAGCCAATGAGCCTCGATGGGAAAGAGAATCAGTCATCACTCAGGGAAATTCCGTTAAATTAGTTGTTGAAGTTGTCAGCACTAATTGGCGGGATGATTATGCCCACAAAATGATCGATTATGAAGCATTAGGCATTCCTGAATATTGGATTGTAGATTATTTGGGTTTAGGTGGTAGCCGTTATATAGGTTCTCCGAAACAGCCTACTTTATCGGTTTATCAGCTAGTAGATGGCGAGTATCAAATTAAGCTGTTTCGAGGAGATAAAAGGGTTGAATCGGCAGTGTTTCCAGAGTTGAATTTGACCGCAAAGCAAATTTTTAACGGTGGGTAAGTGTAATTCACTGATAAATTTTCAACCAACCTGGGAAACTTGAGGGTAAAGAAACAGAAATTAGGTCAGCATCATTGACAATGATTAACCGATCATCTGTTATAATCTACATAAATAACTTAGATGAGATTTTATGAGCACCACATTTACGGGAGAACCCTATCACCTAGCTAATGTGTTGCTTGTGGCTGCCCAAAAGACCAGAAAGTTAATGATTGGGAGAGAAATAGAATGTCTACAAGAATTGAAGAAGTTAAGAAGCAGTTATCTAGTCAAAGTGAGCAAGAAAGACTCGCTGCTTTATCAGAGACTCTCAATTATGGTCAACCAGGTTTAGAACTATTGATTGAACAGTCTATCAAAGATCGATCGGAGAGAGTCAAACAATTTGCCTACAGAGTTTTTCGTGCTGATAATTATTGTTTGAGGGCAAATGCACCAGAAAGCTTAACACCTTCCCCAACAGACGTTATTACTTCTCTGGCAATAAGTCCAGGTAATAGTATTTTAGTAGGAGGGAGTTGGAAAAAGATTTGGGTATGGAATTTGCAAACAGGGGAAATAATTCGTAGTATTGAAGGACATTCGCACTGGGTTTTGTCAGTTGCTATTAGTCCTGATGGCAATACCTTGGTTAGCGGAAGTGCAGATAAAAATATTAAGGTATGGAATTTAAAAACAGGGCAGCTTATTCATACATTAATCGATCTAAGTTGGCATTCTAGTTGGGTTACTGCTGTTGCGATCGCTCCCGATGGAAAAACCATTGTTAGTGGTAGCACCAACAAAACCATCAAAATATGGGACTTAAATACTGGGAAATTAAATGAAACTCTACAAGATCCAAAGGAACTATCTTCTGTTTTGAGCTTATGTATTAGCCATGATGGAAAAGTTATCGCTTGTGGAAGCACTAATAATAAAATTACCTTATGGAATTTTGATAGCGGTAAACTCATACGCAGTATTGAAGGACATTCAGCTTGGATTCAATCTTTAATTATTACTTCAGACAACACAACCTTAATTAGTGGCAGTCGTGATGGTGTTGTCAAATTTTGGCAATCAAAATCTGGAGAAGAATCTTCAAATCAATCAGGTTCAGTTTTGGGTAAAGGTTTAGTAGATGTAGCAGCTACTGTCGCAGGATTTTCATTAGGAGGGCCTATAGCTGTAGGGGCTTGGGTTTTAGGTAGATTGATTGTTAATGGAGCAGCCAATCAAGGTTCTTCTGCACTACCTTTTCAAAATTTAGAATGCACCAAGACTTACCCAAATAATCAATCAATTAATTCTCTAGCTTGTAATGTAAATCAAAATATACTTATAGTAGGTATTTCCAGAGAAATTAAAATCTTTGATTTAAGATATAATTATAATAAAATCATCTACACTTTACCAGAGCAGCCTAAATTTATTAGCTCTGTAGCAGTTAGTCCTAATGGCAAAACTCTTGCTGTTGCCGGTAAAGATTGGGTAACCTTATTGGAGCCACAAACAGGAAAACCACTTCATGCTATTAAGGGATGTTCTTATCCAAAATTAAGCAAGATTGTTATTCATGAAATTTCCCAAGCACTCCTTTGTGGTCAAGATAAAAATTTTACTGTCAAAGCTTTAGACCAGAATAATAGAGAGATGAACCTTAACGCTAAAGATGTTAAATGGGAAACTACTGGCGGTAAAATCAAACAAGGTTTATTTACAGCAGGTCAACGCGAAGGAATATTTGAAGTTAAAGCAAAGATAGGCATTTTGGAGGCTTCTGTCACAATTACTATTATTCAGCCTCCCAGAATTACTGAGATTTCTGTTACTCCTTCTAGCATTAATTTAGAGTTTGGTAAAACGCAACAATTTACCGCACAAGTTTTAGATCAACGCAGAAATCTCATGCCGGAAACTGTATTGTGGGAAGTAAGCGGAGGTGGAACGATCGACCAAAATGGCAATTTTGTAGCTGGAAGCGAGCGAGGTAAATTTGAAATCATCGCTTCAGTTAGTTCAATTCGTCGAGTTATCCCAATTACCATTATTGCACCTCCGAAGCTAACCGAACTAATTATTATATCGTCAACATCTCAATTAGAGTTTGGGCAGAGCTTTCAGTTTCAAGTTAAAGGAGTAGATCAATATGGTAACAACATACAAACTGGGAGAATTACTTGGTCAGGAAGTAGCGGCGGTGGAACGATTGACCAAAATGGCGATTTTGTAGCTGGAAGCAAGGAAGGAGATTTTGAAGTTATAGCTTCAGTCAGTTCAATTCGTCGAGTTATCCCAATCACGATTATTGCACCTCCGAGGCTAGCAGAACTAATTATTACATCCTCAATTCCTCAATTAGAGTTTGGTCAGAGCTTTCAGTTTGAAGTTAAGGGAGTAGATCAGTATGGTAACAACATACAAACTGGAGAAATTACTTGGTTAGCAATTAGTGGAAACATTGATAATCGGGGTATATTTTATGCGGGCGACCGAGAAGACACTGTTATTATTAAAGCAAGTCTAGGAACAATTAACATTTGCACAGAAGTTAAAGTTTACGAACCTTCTCGGTTAACATTTATAGAGATTTTACCTTCATCTGTTACTTTAGAGCCAGGACAAAGCCAAAGATTTAATCTGGTTGCTTTAAATCAACGAGGTGAAGAAATATCTGTCAGCGATATAGAATGGAATGCAACAGAGGGATCGATCGATCGACATGGCAATTTTTGCAGTGGAGAACAGCAAAAAGGTGATTGTCAAGTAACCGTCAATGTAGGACATTTAAGCGCTAATGCTGAAGTTACTGTTATTCCTGTTCTGAGAGGGATAAAAATATCTCCTGAACAGGTAGAAATTAAACCAGACGAATCATTTACTTTTACTGTAACTGGATTCGATCAAGTCGGCGATCCTTTAGAAATAATGAATGTTATATGGAACAGTACAACTGGTGGATTAATTACCAATAAAGGAGCTTTTAAAGGCGATTATAAAAAGCGCGAAGTTACTGTCACCGCAAAATTAGGAAAGCTTAGCGGTACAGCTAAAGTTATCCTGCTACCTGTGTTAAAGCGTTTAGAAATTAAACCTAGTTTTGTTTATCTTAAATCGAGCGAACAACAAACATTTGTTGTTAAAGGATTAGATCAATTCGGCTTTTCAATCGCGCCTGGTGAGGTTGATTGGGAAACAACCGGAGGTGAAATTGCTCAAGATGGTACATTAACTTTTACTCAGAATGAGCAAGGTTATTTTCAAGTAACTGCAACATCTCAAGTAGCTCCCAAGTATACGCAAGATATAAGAAAGCTCTTTTTATATACTGGGATTTCTAGCAGAATAATATCTTACTTAATTTCCTATGAAATGCTGCTCCAAGAAATATTTGCTTTAGATTCAGGTTCAACAGATACCGAGGAAAAATTAGATGATTCAATAGTTGATGAGACACAAGAATTAGATATAAGTACAGAGAAATTAGAGGCAATTCAAGCGACGGATACGATAGTAGAAGCTGACGGACAACTAGATATAGAGGTAGATCAAACAACAGATATTGATACAATTGTAGAACCAAATGTATTAGATTTTTATACGGCTTTAGAAGGGTGGTTTTGGAAAAAGCTGCAAAAGCTAGTAGCTAAGGTTTTTCTGTCTATCAGCCGTTTTTGCTTGAATGAAGCGAGTGCAAACTTAAGCGCTTCTGCTGATGTCTTTGTTTTGGCTGTTGAATACAATCCCTATAAATATTTTAAATGTCTTAATGTCCTTAATGGTCATTTTGATAATGATTTTGATTTGGATTTTCATTTTGATCGTTATCATGGATATTATAGATATCATGAATTGATTCATATTTCTTTGGCTATTACACCAGATGGACAGAGACTTGTTAGTTGTCGTTGCTGGGGCGATACCATAAAAATCTGGAATTTAAACACTGGAGAGTTAATTAGTACACGGGAAGTTCCTCAACACTATATTAATTCTGTTGCTATTACTCCAGACGGGCAAACACTTGTTAGTGGGGGTGCGAATAGCACCATAAAAATTTGGGATTTAAAGACGAACGAGTTACTACACTCTCTACATTGTTCAGATTCAGTTTATTTAGTGGCCATTACACCAGATGGGCAAAAGTTTATTAGTTTTGAGGACAAAAACATTATTCAAATATGGGATTTAAACACCCAAGAAATCTTAAAAACATTTCATATTGATTGGAGTAATACTAACAAAATTGTTATTTCTCCTGACCAACAGAGAATAATTGTAGCAAGTCAAAAAATTATCAAATCCTATGATTTAATAACTGGAAAATTGCGAACTATTATAGGATGTGATTTAGGATGGATTTATGCTTGGGCTATTACACCGGATGGTAAAACACTCATCAGTAGCCATAATAACAACACGATTAAAATATGGGACTTAACGAAGAAATATCCAGATGTTCGGCTAACTTTAAAGAGTTCTGCTATAGTGTGGGATCTTACACTTACACCTGATAGTCAAAGAATTGTATCGGTTGGACATGACAATGGCGATTATGAGTCGTTTATTGAAATATGGGACTTAAATACTGGACAAAAACTTCACTCTATAGAAGAGTATTTCACCAGCTATATAGAAGAGCATTTCATAGGCTATATCAAAGAGAGTAGTGATGCAAAAGTCTGGCATTTAGCCTTCTCAATCCTTAAAGAGAAAGGATTACATACAACGCCATCATTAGTTATGCAAGTTATGAAAGTTTTGCAAGCTATGGACAGTGGCATATTGTCACACAGAAAGAGTCATCGAACGCCATCATTAGCTATAGCTATCCAAGTTGTGCAGGACTACCTAAAAGAGTATTTTTCCCGCGCTAATAGAGTTTCTTGCCTTGCAATTACGCCAGATGGAAAACAAATTATCAGTGGTCATGGTGATGGAACTATTCGTATATGGGGAATACCAGAGTTGAGTCTGTAAAAATAGATCGTGAAAAACACTTTTGTTATAATATACCGTCCGGGGATGACTAGACCCGACATCTACCCACAAACTATGCAACCGATCCACATTACCACATTCCAAGCTCTGTGGCGCAGCCTGGGCCTGATAATCAAAGCCGCACCAATTGAACTCCGCAATTTAATATTACTCAACATTATCAGCGGTGCTGCCCCATCTGCCGTCCTATTTTTAGATAAATTAATCATTGATGAAGTATCTCGGTTGCTGTCGCAAACCCAAACAGCACAGCCCTTTGCTTTGATGCTTTCCCGGCCAATATTGCTGTGGAGTATTGGCGGAGTCTTAAGTCTCAAGTTAGTCGGCGATGCCCTAGACACAATGAACTCTTTTGTCGCGACATCTTTGCGCGATCGCGTTCAAGGCTTTGTCGAAGGAAAAGTCCTCGAAAAAGTCGCCAATTTCGACGATATTGCCCTCTTTGAAAACCCCGAACTATTAAATATAGTAGAACTAGCCAAAACCGGAGTATCCAAAATACAGCAACTAGCATTTACCATCAGCATGACCATCACGGGAATTTTTATATTTATTCCATCGATAGGCCTTGCTGCTGCAATAGCTTGGTGGGTGCCAGTGCTGATGTTAATCTCATCATCTCCCTCAATTTATACCCAAAGAAAATATAGCAGAATCATCTGGAGAGTTCAAAGAAAGCAAGCTAAAATCAGCCGCGAAATGAACTTATCCAGTAGAGTCTTGACGGGCGAAGAATATGCTAAAGAATTGCGTTTGTTTGGGTTGCAAGAACTTTGGCTCAAACGCTGGCAGGGTCAGTTTTTGCAATTTTTTAGCGAGATGCAGCAAATCCGAAAAAAAGGAGCAATTGTTGTACTTTTTTGGTCGATGTTTAGTAGAATTGGAGTGGCTTTGCCATTTATTTATGTAGTAATGGGAGCTTTGGGTGGTCGCTATACTTTGGGCGATTTAGCACTCTATTCGGGTTTGATTGTTCAAGTAAAGCAAAGTTTGCAGATACTGATTAGCACTTCTACTAATTTGTACGATATCTCTCTCAGCGTTAGTCCGATTTTTCAACTTTTGGAACTCCAACCAGAGTTGCAGTCTCCGCTTGTGGATGTGGCGTCTCGCCTGCCTAGTTTACCAGATGGCGGGCAAGATGCCCCCCCCACAAAAGATAAAATTGGCATCGAGATTAAGCATTTATCTTTTTGCTATCCCGGTAGCAATAAAAGCACGGTTGAAGATATCAACTTAACCATTAATCCGGGGGAAATGCTAGTGCTTGTCGGTGAAAATGGCGCGGGTAAAACCACCCTTGGTAAACTCCTCGGTCGCCTGTACGACCCGACAAGTGGTACGATCGACTGGAACGGCAAAGATTTGCGATCGTACTCTCTAGCATACGTGCGATCGCGCATCGCCGTCGTTATGCAAGATTACGCCCGTTTCCCCTCCACAGTCCGCGAAAACGTCGGTTTCGGCGACTTGCTTTCACTGTCAGATGACACCGCAATTAACGAAGCTATTTCGGAAGCAGGAATTGCAGCTAAAGTCAACAGTTTAGAGCAAGGTTTAGAGACTCCGTTGGGGAAACAATTAGAAGACGGCATAGACTTATCGGGGGGACAGTGGCAAAGAATTGCGATCGCCCGCGCCTTAATGCGGCTTTCTACAGCCGAAGTGCTCATTTTTGACGAACCAACCGCCGCCCTCGACCCCAAGACAGAACACGAAATTTACAGCATCTTCCGCCAAATAGCCGCCGGGAAAACAACCATAGTCATCAGTCACAGATTAGGCTTAGCAAAAATTGCCGATCGCATCGCCGTCATGGAAAACGGTAAAATAGCAGAAATAGGAACTCACGACGAATTGATAGCATCAAACGGAATTTACTGCTCAATGTTCACCCGTCAAGCTAGTAGCTATATTTAGAGTTAAATAAACAGTCCGCCAGGGGTTAAAACCCCTGTCTCATAGCGAAAGTCGGTTGAAACCGACTGGGGAGATATTGCAATGCTTGTTCAAAAATGTGTCTTTCAGTCCTCTTTGAGAGGACTTTTGCTATGAGACGGGGGTTTTCAACCCCCGGCGGACTTGTGGGTTAGCGTGGGGAATTTGGCGCGGGTGATTGTGATAAATTATCGCGGATTTGCCATCTAATTTCTCTCGTTAGGTGGCGAGAAACCGAGTTTCTGCGACAATTTTCAGTTGAGTACGAGAAATATCGGAAGAAACCCGGTTCCTGGGATGATTGTGCGAGATAGATTTATGATAGATTAATCTCATTTGTTTTGTGGCAAAGTCTCGATCCCCCCTAGCCCCCCTTAAAAAGGGGGGGACAAAAGTCAAATACAAATTCCCGCTTCTTAACGAGGGGACAAAAGTTCGATTCAAAGTCCCCCTTCTTAAGGGGGATTTAGGGGGATCTAGCCTTCGAGGTAAAGCAGAGATACCTGTTTTACTGTTGAATGCGATCTTTTTGATAAAATTGTCAGAAAGTGCGAGCTATAATAAAACCAACCTAGTTGGCGATAATATCAACGATGGAAACTATAACTCTCAACCTACCTGCCGCCGTCGCTTTAACCGACGAACAATTTTATCAATTGTCCATCGCTAATGAAGAGTGGCGATTAGAACAAACCCCCGAAGGAGAACTAATTATTATGCCTCCAACAGGCGGCGAAAGCGGCATCAGAAATTCCGATTTGACTACAGACCTAAATTTGTGGAATCGTCAGACTCGATTGGGAAAAGTCTTTGACTCTTCCACTGTCTTTCAATTACCTAACGGTGCGAAGCGTTCCCCTGATGCTGCTTGGGTACTCCTAGAACGTTGGGAAGCATTATCCGCAGAAGATAAGCGCAAATTTCCTCCCCTGTGCCCGGACTTTGTAATAGAATTGCGCTCGCAAAGTGATTCCCTAGAAACATTGCGGGCTAAAATGCGGTATTATCGAACTAACGGCTGTCGCTTAGGTTGGCTAATTGACCCCCAAACGCCTTTAGTAGAAATTTATCGGTTGTCTGAAGAGGTAGCAGAAGTTATTAATTTCTCTTTTGACCAACCGCCTACACTTTCGGGTGAAGATGTACTTCCCGGATTTCTTCTAGATATTACACCTATTCTCAACCCTTGAATCTCGATCCATTTTCTTTAGTTGGCTGGCGAGAAACCGGGTTTGTGCGACAAATTTTGGTTGAGTACGAGAGATATAGGAAGAAACCCGGTTTTTGGGATTCACTGCGTGGCGAGAAACCGGGTTTCTGCGACAAATTTTGGTTGAGTACGAGAGATATAGGAAGAAACCCGGTTTCTGAGATTCTTGTGCCTCCGAAAAGTCGATCGCAAATTATCTCCCCGTCAACGTATCCGCATAAGGATCGGGCAAAGCTTGCTGCACTTCCAAAAGCGACAAAGCATCCCCAGCCAACTGTGGGCTAATCAAATTTTTTTTTACCCCATCCCCCCGGCGATCGCGCTCTTGCAGCTTCAGCAATTCCTCTTGATAAACAGCAACAATTCGCCCTAAACTCAGCACCAAATCATCCCAATTATCATCTCCCACCAACTTCTCAGAAATTCCCTCAAATAACTCTCCCGCTTGCCTTTTTTGGACATAAGCTTTCAAAAGCTTTCCCGACTTTTGCAAAACGGCCTGATAAATATCCCCATCAGACCACCACAGCCCCTGTTGACTCAGCAGCCAAGTCAAAATATACTCGCGAGCGTGTTGCTCCTTCACCCAGGCCGCGAGATACTGCAAATCTTCCATAGTTACAACAGTCTCCTCAATTGTCCTTAAAATGTTCGCTTGTTTGTATCTACCGTTACCGCGATCGACATAATACCTGCCTTATCATCACCTGCCCGCGTCATTAATATCCCTTAAATCTTAAAAAAACCCTACTGATTTACCAAACAGCAATTCTGAGAATATAAAAATAAACCTAAACCTCCTAGGTCTATTGTCCAATACTTTTAGTCCACCGGAAAGCGCTACACCCCGCCTCGCTTTCCTCTCTCGCAAATCTATCCTCAAGCGGGAACAACCAGCGGGTTATTAGCATGACAAAGCAAAATTTTGGTTTAATCGGTCTAGCAGTGATGGGCGAAAACCTCGCGCTCAACGTCGAAAGCAGAGGCTTCTCCGTGGCTGTGTACAACCGCACAGCAGCTAAAACCGACGACTTCATGGCACAACGCGCCCCCGGCAAGAACATTGTAGCCGCCAAGACTCTGACAGAATTCGTCGATGTCCTAGAAACCCCGCGCCGAATCTTAGTCATGGTGCAAGCTGGGAAACCCGTAGATGCGGTCATCGACCAGCTCAAACCCATGCTGTCACCGGGCGACATGATTATTGACGGCGGCAACTCGCTATACGACGACACCGAACGCCGCACCAAAGATTTAGAATCGATGGGACTGGGATTTGTCGGCATGGGCATCAGCGGCGGCGAAGAAGGCGCGCTCAACGGTGCTAGCTTGATGCCCGGTGGCACGCACGCTGCTTACGGCCTACTAGAGCCAATTCTCACCAAAATTGCGGCTCAAGTAGATGACGGCCCGTGCGTCACATTCATCGGCCCCGGTGGCGCCGGCCACTACGTGAAGATGGTTCACAACGGCATTGAGTACGGGGATATGCAGCTCATTGCTGAAGCCTACGATTTGCTCAAAAACGTTGGTGGATTGAACGGCAAGCAGTTGCAGGAAGTTTTTGCCGAATGGAATACCACAGACGAACTAAACTCGTTTTTGATTGAAATTACGGCTAACATTTTCAAGTACAACGACCCGGAAACTAAGCAACCCTTAGTTGAGGTAATTATGGACGCAGCCGGCCAAAAAGGTACCGGCCGCTGGACTGTAATGAGTGCTTTGGAATTGGGCGTGAGCATTCCCACAATTATCGCTGCTGTGAATGCGAGAATCATGTCTTCTTATAAAGCAGAGCGCGTCAAAGCTTCCCAAGAACTGACGGGGCCTAGCGGCAAGTACGAAGGCGATACTAAAGAGTTTGTGAACAAAGTTCGGGATGCGCTTTACTGCTCGAAGATTTGCTCCTACGCGCAAGGCATGGCGCTGTTGAGCGCGGCGTCGAAGTCGTACAATTACGACTTGAGTTTAAGCGAAATTTCCAGAATCTGGAAGGGTGGCTGTATTATTCGGGCTGGATTTTTGGACAAGATTAAAACAGCTTTCAAGGACGACCCCACGCTGCCGAATTTGCTGTTAGCGCCGGAGTTCAAACAGAGCATTCTCGATCGCCAATCGGCTTGGCGAGACGTGTTAGCTACTGCTTGCCAACTGGGGATTGCAGTGCCAGCATTTAGCGCCTCCCTGGACTATTTCGACAGCTACCGCCGCGAAAGATTGCCGCAAAACCTCACGCAAGCTCAGCGTGATTATTTTGGGGCTCACACCTACGAACGCACCGACAAACCGCGCGGCGAATTCTTCCACTCTGAGTGGACGCAGACTGCTAAAGAATCGCTGCAAACTGGTAGTGGTGATTAATTAATTTTTGTAGGGTGCGTTTCGGCGCACCTTACAGATAAACAATGAGATTACTGCCAACTAATTTTTTTCCTGAACCCACACGGATACTGAACCGCCTTGACAGCGAAACTCGCCCCAACCCCACTCGTTAGTAGAAACAGGTTCCTTAATATGCCCTGTTAAGTCCACAAACTTAGCATGAGGTTTACCAACTTCCATCCACTTGGAACCCTCCGGGCCGTCACTCATAATTACTGCCATTGCCTGTGGATGTTTCCGATTGCCCAATCTCGTCCAGCCAATGGTATTCCAATGATCGAAATAGTCATATTGAGGGCCGTATGCGAAGTGTTTGCGAGCATGGAGAAACTTGTCAATTAGCGATCGATGAGAAGGCATAACAATCTTATACCGATTGCCATCACGCCCCCAATCTTCATATTCTGCACCGTAATAATCCGGGTAGAAAACGCAGGGATAACCTTCTTTTCGCAATAGAATAATCGCATAAGCAAGAGGTTTAAACCACGGTTCTACCACAGATTCAAGTGCTTGCAGCGGTTGGGAATCGTGGTTTTCGACAAACGTTACTGCATGAGTCGGTTGCTGCTGCATCATTGTACCGTCTAAGATGCGCCGCATATCGTAGTTACCGCCCTGTTGGCTGGCGTAATGAAAGTTGTAATGCAGTGGCACATCAAAAACTGACATTTTGCCCTTAACTGAACCGACATACCAGTGCAGGATATCGATATTTGGTGCCCAATACTCACCGACAACAAACAAATCTTTGCCGACATATCGCTCCAATTCATCCAACCATTCCGGAAAAAACCAAGACGATATGTGCTTGATTGCATCTAAACGGAAACCGTCGGCACCTGTTGTGTCGAGATACCACTTACCCCAGCGTGTAATTTCATCTCGTACCCCTTGCTCCTGAAAATCCAGATCGCACCCCATTAAATATGCAAAATTGCCATTTTCTAGGGCAACATAGTCATCAAAACTTCTACCTTCTACCAAATAGACTGTGCTGCGATCGTCTTTATTGTATTCGTTGTAGTCTACTGCGTCAAGATGCCACCAGTGCCATTCAAATTGGGAATATTTACCTTGGCGTCCGGGAAAGTTAAAATGGGTGTAGCTTTTGATTTCTTGCAACCAACCTTTGGGATTTAGCCGATCGTTTTGAGGATAAGGAGTTGCCTTAAATATCTCTGCTGCATCTGCACCCATTTTGTGGTTGATAACTACATCGGCATAGACTTGAATCTGAGATTTGTGCAGGGCTGCGATCGCATCCAAATATTGCTGCTTAGTACCATATTTGGTGCGAATTGAACCTTTTTGGTCGAATTCTCCCAAATCAAATAAGTCGTAAACCCCATATCCAACGTCGCTTTGCCCCCCACTTCCTTTGTAAGCTGGGGGCAGCCACAGTGCCGTAAAACCCGCATCAGCCAATTCTTTCGCTTGGTTTTTCACCTCATCCCACAGGGTTCCTCGATCGGGAATGTACCAGTGGAAATATTGCATCATCGTGCCGTTGATATCTGCCATTTTGCACCCTTGCCTTGAGATGATACTGACAATTTAAACCGATCTTAGGCTACAGCATTGCCCATTGTCACTGTATCCGCCGTAATTTTTGCTAAACCTACGGTTTGGGTGTGATTAAAGTTTTGTTACAGTTCTCAACTATAAAATCCCTTGACTCTCGCCTGACTCTTTGAACCGTACTTGAACTTGACTGCAAACAAAAAGCCCCAGTCCCATATCGGGAATCTAAAAGAATCAGTAAGTAAGATCACAATGTGCTTGTGATCTTAGTTGCGATGTTAGTAGATAACTATACTTAGCAAATCTGCTACCATCATAACTACTCCTTTTAAAAAAAGGTAATTTTATGTTAGATTTAAGTAAGTTTGCGGAAGGGCTAGAACTTGAAAGGAGTTTATTAGAGAGTGGGATTTTAGAAGTGGATTCAATGACGGGAAAAGAGTTTGAGAGTTTTCTAGTTCTCCCTTTTGAAAAGTTGGGGTATATTGCTATTTTAACTCAAGATAGCCAAGATTATGGGGCAGATTTAATTTTATACAAGGATGACTCAAAAACCGTGGTTCAAGCAAAAAGAAGCAAAAATCCAGTTGGGATTAAAGCAGTTCAAGAAGTAGCCGGAGCAGTCAGACATTACAAAGGCCATAAAGGCATAGTAATCACCAACAACAGATTTACAGAAAATGCTTGCAAACTTGCTAAATCTAACGAGGTAGAGTTATGGGATCGAAAAAAACTCATCGAATTCATCTTAACAGCTAAGAATTGTAAATAACTTATATACTAAAGTAAGTTATATATAAAAGATGCACTGCTTTCCCGGTATATTTAATCTGACTGATCAATCATGCTACAAATTTCTAACACTGTGTTCATAGACGATCGCGAAATCGAGATTAGTGCGATTCGCTCTCAAGGCGCGGGGGGACAAAATGTAAATAAGGTGGCGAGTGCGATTCACTTGCGCTTTGATATCCCAGCTTCCTCATTGCCCGATCGCTACAAGGAGCGTTTGTTGCAAATCAACGACCAGCGCATCACCTCCGAAGGTGTGATTGTCATCAAGGCGCAGGAACACCGCAGCCAGGAACAAAACCGGGAGGAGGCTTTGAGACGGCTGCAAGAACTGATTAAAAGTGCGATCGTCATACCGAAAAGGCGCAAACCCAGCAAAGCAACTCGTAGTTCCCAGCGCAAGCGTCTCGACAGCAAAACCAAGCGAGGCCAGATTAAAGCTCTGAGAGGGAAAATTACGGATTGAGGGATGAAAGGTCGATCGGGCTTTTTGACTTTTTAGTTGTCAGTCAGGATTTGGTGGGCCTAAGTCGTTCGGTAAATCGTTAAGCGTTTTTCCCAAAGCTTTGCAAAGAGCTTTCATTTGAGCAATGGTGAGTTCGGGTTCGTCTAGTCCTCGTTCCCATTTGCTAATGGCTTGCTGAGTTAGGGTTTTTGTGCGGGTTTTGTCGGGAATTTGTTTTGCTAAAGCTGCTTGCGATAAACCAACAGCCTCCCGCAAGATTTGCAGTGCTGGTATATCTTTCGACTCTTGAGTTTGTTTCTTTCTGGGCATATCATAGCAAATTCACAACCAAAGTTGTTGACAAATCAAGAAAATACAACTAAGGTTGTTAAGTATAGAGACAACACAAAGGCGGCTCCTTTAGCCGGACGGTGGAAACGCTTTGGTTTAGCGAGCTGCCTTATTTGTAGTTTCTACCCATTATGCCTGCATAGCCTTAGTATTTTCCGGGCTTGGGTGCATGACTTAAGCCCTTTTCCCTAGACATTTCCGAACCCCTGCGGGTTAGTTATCGTTCGATGAGGGCGATCGACTTGGTAAGTCATCGGGAATTTTAGTTACATCTAATCCTAAAAGCTCAAACATAGTTTTTAGAGAAACCTGGTACAGGTTAGCCAGTGCAGCTACGTTTTCAACAGTTGGCATGGACTTTCCTGATTCCCAGTCAGCTTGCATCCGCTCAGAAACGCCGATATGTTGTTTGACTTGAGGGCGGGTTAGGCCAGCTTGTTCTCTGAGAAGCCTTAATGGAGACTTGTCCTTTTCTTGCAAATTTTCTTCCACAGTGCATGAAGTTTGTTTCATGAAGCGAACCTCTTGACATGGTTGTTTAGATGAAGTAGACTTCATGTATAGCGACCAAACAAAGGCCCCCTGGCGAGCCTACTTTCGTCAAAATGCAGGTTTGAAAGACCGCCTTATTTTTAGTGTCTATCAATTGTGCCTGCATACCCAAGCGTATTTTCGGGGCAAGGGCGCATACCTCAAGCCTCTTTTCCTCAACGCCGAGGAGGTGATGCCATGTAAAAGGTCGATCGACCTCACAGGACAACACAACTCAAAATTGTATCAAAGATCCAGACCAAAACTTCTCCTTTGCGATCGCACAACTTCCGTGCTATCGTGCCCTTTCTCGAACCATTCCAGATCATGTCCACATCAATTGACAACTTCTACCTAGGCGATGTCGCCTCCAACTTTCACTTTGCAGGCCCGCTGCTAGACTTTGAAGAAGAAATCCAGAATCAATCTCCCTTTCACGATTTAGATTACCTGACAGGCGAAATTAAAAGGGGATTCCTAGACTACGTGCGTCAAGGAATCATGCTGGACGCGATCCGAAAACTGCGATTGTACAAAGACAAGTTCAAAACTTTTAAAACTTACTGCGAACAAGCATTAGGCAGGCAGTATTTTTACTGCACGCAAATTATCAAAGCTGCTGGCATTTGCCTGCGCTTAATTAAAGCTGGATTTGAGATTTTGCCTAGCTGCGTCGCTCAAGTTGTTCCTTTGTTCAAACACGCAATTACCGACCAATATGGGGATTGTCGTTTACAGGAAAAGTGGCAAGAAGTTGTCGATGTCATCCCCAAAGAAAGGATTACCGCAGTAACTATTGCCGAAACAGTTGACAACAATCCCAACCTCCGGCTCAAACAAATTCGCATTAAAACCGACACCTACGCCCTTTTAACCAAAAAAGCAGCCGCAGCCGGACTGTCAATTTCGGAATTTTTGGCAAGGTTGGTTGGCGAATACAATCCCAGCAATTTAGAGCAGCCAGCGGAACATACCCCGGAACAAGAGGAGATTTTAGACCAATTAGACGCGGAGTTTAAGAAGCCGGCCACGGAACAGACTTCAACTTCTGCCCCAGGAAAAGTTAAGTCTAAAGGTTTTGGAGTCAAAGTTGAGCCTAAAGGTGGTAAAAAGGAAGTTAAGGCGAAAACTTCGGAAAGGGAAGTTAAGGCGAAAACTTCGGAAGGTGAAGTTAAGTTCAAAAATCGGCAAAGTGAAATCAAAGCCGAGAAACAGTCGAATTCATTTAATGAGAAAAATCATGAAGTCATCTGCCCAAAATCCAATCATGCGTCAACTGAAATTAATGGAGGTTCAACTGAACGAAATTCAGTGCCACCTTATTAAAGCCACTGTGTTGAATTGGTGGCAAATAGTTTTGCCTGATGGACAGAAAATTGCGATCGAGCACGCGGGCGGCGGACACTGGATTTTTCGGGCTAACGGGCTTGAGAAATCTCATCCAGAAGTGCGAATAGCGGTGTTAAGGGCGATCGCCGAAGGCTGTCGCCGATAAGTTACGGCTAAGGACACGGCGCCGTGCCGTGTCCTGAGATGGACTGGCGGACTGGTGGGCTGGGGGCGATCGACATTAGTTGCGATTGCGATCGGAATTTCCCAACTCTGGAGGAAAGTTTAAAGTTCCGGGGTTGTGGGTAGACGGGTGGTGTCAATGGTTTTTATGACGTTTCCAACAATGTTACATTGGCAAAAGTCTGCCTGATGTTTGAATAATTTTCACTAACTTTCTAGAAAGTAAAAAATTAAGGTAATAACGCTGCAAGTTTGTCTCTTAACTCCTGCCCTCCATCAATGATGGAAAGCATTAAGTGTAAATCTTCAGGATATTCAGCAACCTGAACGCCATTCTTAGGAATGCTCTTTTTGCTCGATAACCGATAGCGGGGGCAACTTTTTAGAACATCACTGACTTTCGCGGTAATGGATGGGTTGCTGTAGCACTTTCTATCTAAACGTAGCAAGATTTCCAGTGTATCTAAAGTACGTTCGCCCGATAATGCGGTGTCCCAGGTAGTTGGAAATAGTAGCTTGCCGTAATCAAGTAAATCGCAGAATGCCTCCACACAGTCTCTCTGAGCAATGCTGAGATTAAGCAGTTTAGCAGAGTGAAAGAAGTCGTTTCGCAAATCACGACGCGCTTTCATACTATTATGTAAGCTGCCCAAAAAAGGTAACTCTGCTTTACGTTTGGCATCAAAGACAGCATGCACATCTTTCAATACATCATGGTAGTTTTTGAAATTGTCTTTACCTGCCCCTTTAGTAAGACGTTCTAAATCTGTTTGGATTGGTGTTGTACCAGCCTTTAAAGCAGCGTCTACAGCTTTTTGTGCTTTCTCAAATTTCTTTGCCTCCTTATCTCTCATATCTGACCATTTAGGATTATCAGCAACAAGAAAAAGTTTGGAAGCCAGTTCAGTGTAGTTATCACAGAGAATAAAAGCTGTTTTCCAAAACTGCCCTCCTGTTTTGCTGCTGTAGAATATTTCTATTCCCGCACAGATTTCACGCATCAGGTAAGTCAGTTGGCTCATGGCTACGTCTCCTCACCCAAAAGCTTATGTTCAAAGCGAGTCTTAGCAGCTTCCCACTCTATTTCTGCTTCCTGCCGCAGCCTTTGTGCATCTGCACGTCTCTTTTCGATTTCAGTAACAAGCGATCGCTGAACCTCTAAAGGTGGAATGGGGACAAGAATCCTCTCAATGGCATCTGTACGGATTCCAGGAATTGCTGAACCAGTAATGCCTCGTTTAATTTGTCTTTGTCCAGCAGACGAGTTGAGAAACCATGAAAGATACTCAGGATCGGTCTCTATTCCATGTTGTATACGTACCATGTGATTACTAATACAACAGTCTTCATCTCCAGAACGATGAACAGCAGCAATGCCCAACAGAACACCATCAATCGTCAGCACAATATCACCATCAAGCAAAATAGCTTTAGGTTCATGCTCAAAAGCATCTCGCTTTAATCGCTTTGCATCTGAAAGATTTAGATAGCCTTTTTCGATGTTCTGGGCACGTAAGAAAATTGGATCTTTGGGCTCTTCTGAATAGAATTCAGCTTTTGGAGTGATTCTACCTTCTACGATCTCTCGAACAACCCTTCGATCTCCTATCGCTAAAACCTTGGAAGGGCAATCAGATAAAGCAGTTTCTAATACTTGATGCTCTGGAAGGCTATAAAAAGGATCTAACCGTCTTCCTACATTTCTACGTTTCACTCCAAAGCATTGGGCATTGACAAAGCCAGGTTTGATAGAAAGTTTGATGCCAAGCTGTTCCAGCAAATAAGTATCAGTGCTGGCGAATAATTCATCTGCTTGGGCTAGTTTTTGTTTTTGGGTTTGTCGAGCGGCTTCGATTTCGGCAACGAGCGATCGCTGTACTTCAACAGAAGAAGGGAGAGGAATTAGTAAATCCTGAAGTTCCTCTGCATTGACATTAGACATACCAATAATCTGACGGCTCACTCTGTTGATCTGAATTCGTCCTGCTTTGGCATTAAGGAAGGTAGATACGAATTCAGGAAGCGCTTTAGTTTGGTCTAGAACAATGCGAATTAGATATGATGCAAAGACCCAATCTCCTGATTCACGAAAAACCTCACACTTCCCAACAAGTTCTTTTGAATTTGTTCTATTAAATAAAATATTTCCTGGCTTGACTCGATATAGTTCTGCTTGTTCCTCGGATAACTCGATGTATTTGAGATCCGTAAAATCCCAACCGTCATTCTGTAAATTATTCATGCGAATCATAGGTAGACCAATAGGCTCCTCAGTAGCAGGTAATGAGATGCCATATTGAGCTTTATGAATTACTCGTCTCAATGGTGTCAGTACATAATTTGGATTGGCATATCGTTTAGCTACCAAAATTGAAGAGGCTGCATAATTTACATCTGCTCTTTCCCTGATGCTGCCCCGCTTGACTGCAAAACATTGAGGAATGCCTTCAGCGACGGGGCTTAGACGAAAAAAGGTTGAGGATTTCGCTTAAAGCTGCGGTACTGTGCCAAAATTCCAGAATCGGGGATAACTTCATCGGGTTCCGAAACCCAGTCATCACCTTCTTTGTGATATGGCACTCGCCGATCAAACAAATCACAGCGTTGAATCTCCGTTTTTTCGTCACCCTCCACCAAAGTTTCAACCACCTTCATCGTTTTGCGACCAGTCGCGTCATAGCCGATGTTCTCTGCTACTGCCATGAATATCGCTTCCTCATCGCTGACTTTCTCTCCTTTATTCCGCTTTCGCAAAAACACCAGACTGGCTTTTACCCCCGCCCCAAAGTGAGAAAATGCCGTTTGTGGCAAACTCACCACTGCCAGTAATTGAAAACTATCTAACAGCCAATCGCGCACACCTTGAAGTGATGAGTTAGTGAGAATACCATCGGGTAACACGATGGCCGCTCTCCCGCCTGGTTTGAGAAACCGATACACCCGCTCACAAAACAGAATTTCAGTCTTTACAGATGTTTTGGCTTTGACCGGTTTCTTATCGGCCTTGAAATCCGATTTAGTCGATTTTTTCACCGTATAGGAAATATTTGCCAGTTCATAACTCGACAGGTAAGGCTTTTCCTCTTGCTTCACCATTGAGCCAAAAGGCGGATTGGTCAGCACCAGCGTAAAGCGGTTCTCAGCAAAGCCTTTGTTATGGGCAGTCAGCTTTTCGATGGGTTCCAGCGCATCCCAACCAATCACATTCGTATGTCCGTCATCGTGCAAGATCATATTCATCTTGGCGACACGGGTAATCTCTTCGTTAATCTCTATTCCAAATAAGCGCTTCTCGGCAAAATCGTGCCAATGATTGAAATGCTCCTTGCTGTCGAGGTCGTGATATTCGCTTGCCTCCCGCCGTACTGCATCCAACGCATACAGCAAAAATCCGCCAGACCCACACGCCGGATCAAGCACAATATCCTCATGAGTCGGTTCCATCATCGCAACCGCAAACTCAATAATTTCGCGGGGCGTGAAATATTGCCCAAAATCACCCTTGAAAAACCCATCCATGAACTGCTCAAACGCCAGCCCTTTGGTATCCAGATCAGTTTTGTTCAGGTTGATGCTTTCTAAGTGCAGTACGATCGTCCGAATAATGCTGTCATCGACCTTAATGTTTTCCGTAAAAACATCTGGATCTTTTTCCTTCTGCTTGTCGTAGAGCGATCGAATCCGCTCAGCTAAACGACGGCTCTCTTCATGGCTTTTGATCTGAAAGTCGTAGGGTTCCCCTTTCTTGCGAGGGGCTTGCTCATCACTAATCTTGACAAAGATCAGCTTACACAGCTCACCAAACGCAGCCGGAGGCGACAACCGACCGCCACCCCACAAGGTTTGATGACACTTGCGAATTGCTAGAATCAAGGCTTCTTTATTGACAGGCTGAATATCCAGCTTGCTACCCTTTTTAAACTTATATTCTTCTGGCTTACCGTATTTGATGGGCAAGTCCGCAACAATGTTTTTGTCTCGTTCCAGTGCCCCATACCGATCAGTGCAATCCAACACGCGACGAGTTGACCCTGCCACTACCATCACATAATCGGCTCGAAACTTTGCCCAGGTGCCATTGCCATACGCCTGCTCAACTGCCTGATTAAACTCTGCGTCTGTAATTCCATCCCGTTTACACTCAACCACCGCATAGGGACGCTTGCGCTCATCATCCTGAAATACCACCAAGTCGGCACGATCAGAAGGAGTGCGATCGGGTACAACGATCTCAATCCCAATTCGTATCGGCTCATACTGGTAGCGATAAATTAGTTCTGCCCAAAACTCAGCCCGAACTTGCTCTTCTGGATCGGAGTAACGCTCGGTGTGGTCAACAGCTTTGTAAATGATCTTTTGCTGCTTACCTTCACCTACAATTTCAGCGTGTCCGTCTTTTATGGCATTTTCTAGATAAGTCACATTAATTCCTTTAACAATAAACTATTCATAGGATTTTTAGAAGTCTTTTGGCGATCGCACCTACCACCTCAATCGACTTACCAAACGCTGGTCTATCCGATCGCACCAAACCAAAATCACAGGCTAACCAGACATTAAGGATGCGATCGCCCTTGACCTATCAAATTCTACCAGATCGAGCGATCGCCCTTTAAAATCCCACCATACCATAAACCGCTTCGACGAAATTTTCGGAGATGTCTAATACTCTGCCTTACTCTATTGGATGAAGCAATTTCTCAATTGTCTCTACTAACGTTTCAGGCTCAACAGGCTTGGGAAGATGCCTTTGAAATCCCGCTGCTAGTGCTTGCTGTTGATTGGCCTCACCTGCATACGCTGTGAGGGCGATCGCGGGAATCTCTCCCCCCTCCTGTGTGGATAGTTGCCTGACTTGACGAATCAACATATAGCCATCAATTTGTGGCATTCCAATATCAGCAATCAAAACATCTGGCTTAGATTCATTGAGCTTTTGTAGCGCATCTTTTGCTGAAGATACAGAGATCACTGTGGCTCCCGCTTGCTCCAAAATACATTGAACTAACTCTAAATTGTCTACTTCGTCATCGACGGCCAGGATACATAATCTAGCCAAGGGTAAAGTGTGAGCTGTGAGTGATAGATTATCGTTGCGATCGCTGTTTGCATCATTGCTTCTGGCTAATAAGGGAAGTGTGACAGTAAATGTTGCTCCCTGTCCTTCTCCAAAACTTTCGGCTTTGACAGTTCCACCGTGTAGCTCAACGACGTGACGCACGATCGCTAATCCCAGCCCTAACCCACCAAATGTTCTCGTAATACTGCTATCGGCTTGTCGAAATGTGTCAAATACATAGGGAATAAATTCTGGCTTAATCCCTTTCCCTGTATCCCTGACTTGAATTTGAGCATAGGAATCAATCCTTTTTAGCTCAACTTCAACTCGGCCTCCAGTTGGAGTAAACTTAATGGCATTGGTCAGCAAATTCCAGACAACCTGTTGCAATCGGGTAGCATCTCCTAACACATCGCCGACATTGGGTTCTAGCTGAGTTTGAATTTGAATGTTTTTCGCTTCGGCGGCTAAATTAACTGTTTCGATCGCAGCTTTAAGAGTTGTTTTCAAATTAATAGGAGTAGAGTTCAAACTCAACTTGCCTTGCAGAATGCGAGAAATATCCAGCAAATCCTCAATCAGTTGAACTTGCAACTGGGTATTGCGTTCAATCGTTTCGAGAGCTACCGCCGTCTTGCCAGAATCCAGGGTTCCCCTTCGCAGCAGTCGAGTCCAACCCAGAATCGGATTCAACGGAGTCCGCAATTCGTGCGACAAGACAGCTAAGAACTCATCTTTAATTCGGTTAGCTGCTTCTGCTTGTGTCCGTGCTTGCGATTCTGACTCGTAGAGCCGTGCTCGGTCGATCGACTGCGCCGACTGCTGTGCCAGTGCCAAAACAAAAGCGCGATCGCTCTCACAAAGCTGGGGAAGAGTTGAAAAACTGAGCGATAGTCCACCAACGGCTTGTCCTTCAATCAAAAATGGCACTGAAATCCAGGCTTCTAAACCCGCCTTGGCATACGCTTCGGCTAAATGAGGATAACGGGCAATTCGGTTTTCGATGGTTTCTTCCCAAACAGGTTGCCCAGTTCGCACAGCTTCTGCGAGAGGATAGGGTGCATGAATCGAAAAACTGCGGTGAAATTTTCCTACGTGCTCATACCCGATCGCTTGAATAATCTCCAGTTCGCTTCCATCCTGGTTTAATACGGCAACCAAACCAGAACTCGCTCCCAGTGCCGACATTCCCTGTTCAATAATCACATGAGCCACTTGAGCCGCGGTTAGCGATTCAGACAAAGCCGTCATCACCGCCAGCAGTCGAGCCGTTCGGTTAGCCGCGAGTTCGGCAGCTAATTGCGCTTGTTGGGTTTCATTATAGAGACGAGCGTTATCAATGGCGATCGCTGCTCGCTGAGCCAAATCTTCAGCCAGGCCAATGTCTTCCAGGCGATAGCGGCGATCGGATTCAGTAAACACAAAGGTAATGCTACCCAACACGCGCCCGCGTGCCTGTAGCGGTGAAATGATGCAGGACTTTAACCCAACTCCACGTAAGATTTCCAGGTATTCAGCATTCGGCACTGTGGCAA
Organism: Microcoleus sp. B3-D2; assembly: GCF_036705345.1. Classification (NCBI taxonomy): domain Bacteria; kingdom Bacillati; phylum Cyanobacteriota; class Cyanophyceae; order Oscillatoriales; family Microcoleaceae; genus Microcoleus; species Microcoleus sp. B3-D2. The sequence goes on along the minus strand of NZ_JAUBUG010000047.1, from coordinate 7,222 downwards.
CTAACTGTTCATCTGTAATCTCAATCAGAATTTCAACCTGTCCTGTTTGCATGACTTTAGCAATGCCATACCCATCATCGAGATGTCGGGGAAAGCGTTGAGCCAACTCCCAGCCCAACTGGATTTTTTCGGGATCTGAATGAGCCACCGCAACACGACCGATCGTGCGATCTTCATTCAGCAGATCGACACTACACCAATCTGCAAAATAAGGAACTGCCAGCTTTGCAACGCTTTGGAGAGTTTGTTCATACTCTAGCGAAGAGGAAAGGATAGCACTCACTTGGGCTAAAAATGCTGATTTTTCCTGAGAAACCTCTGCTAAAGCACGGGCTGCCTGTTCTTTAACAAGCTGTACTCGTTCGTCTTCGGTTTGCTTGCGTTCAGTAATGTCGCTGAAAGCAGCAATGATATTGATAATTTTTTCTTCTGCGTCAAACAAAGGGGAAGCATTGATCGAGAGAATCGTGCGGGTGCCATCGGCATGGTTAATGCCATGTTCAATACCATAAACAGGTAAGCCTGTTTGCATAACCCTCGCAAACGGCAGTTCATCTTCTGGGAAAGGATGACCCTCCACGGTTGTAATGAACCAGGATGGATCTTTATAGCCTCGCTCCACAATGTCGCTGCTAGTTAATCTTAAAATCCTCTCTGCTGCCCTATTTGCGGCAATAATCTGTCCGGTAGAATCTAAAATAGTGATGCCATCAGGAATAGTTTGGAAGATGCTGGATAATTGCGCTTCACCCTCACGCAGAGCAGTTTCTGCCTGCTTGCGTTGTGTAATGTCGTGCATCACGACAACAGCACCTTGTTTTTCGCCGTTGGCGGCAATAATCGCCTGTCCAGTTGCTAACAGCATTCGCGGCGTTCCCTGCTGCGGAACAATCATCATTTCCACATCACGAACGTTGTGTCCTTGCAAGGCCTGGAACAGGGGAATATCCTCTGTATTCATCCGTGTTTTGCCGTCGGGCAAATACAAGTTATAATACTCAGCCCATTGCTCCGGTGGAACTGGCTGCTGAGGTAATCCATGAAAATCTTTAGCTGCTTGGTTAAATACCGTCAATATGCCATCTGCATCGCAAGCGACAATGCCAGCTTGAACGTTGTTTAGGATTGCCTTCAAAAAGTCCTGTTCTTTCTGAAGGGTGGCTTCCACCTGCTGGCACTTTGTGATTTCGGCTTTCAATTGTCGATCGGCTTGAGATGTTTCGGCGGTTTCTTGGAAGTAAAAGAGTAAGCTATCTTCACTCTTGATTGCGCGAATTCTCAACCACTTGTTGAGTGAGGGATAGTGTTCCTCAAACTCGATTGCAGTTTGCTTTACGCTCGCTCGATGACAATAATTATATAGCTCAGAGGTAGGCTCGACCGCAAATACTGTCCATATCGTTTTGCCAATTAGGTCTTGCCACTTCCTATTTAAAAGCTGCTCTGCTTTACGGTTGACATAGGTGCAGTACCACTCTAAATTAATGCAAATGAATGCCTCAGCCATATGGTCTACGATCGCCCCAAATCGAGCTTCAATCGCCTGACATTCTGTACATAGCTCTTGAGGAAAATTTACAGTAAACTCTTTTCGATGATTCAAGGAGTTTGTACGTTCTACATTCATTGCGGTTAGTTCTGCCTATTTACCTATTATGCCAGTTATTGTTAGGGAATCAAGATCCAACGTACCCGAAACTCAAGTCCTTCAGTGTCTTAGCAAATGTGCGATCGCTTTCACCAATTCCTCAGGTTCGACAGGCTTCGAGATATGTATCCCAAATCTGGCAGCATGGGCTTGCTGCCGATCGATCTGCTACATAAAACTGACGTGCTGCGGGAATTGGTAAGAGGGTTGGAGCGCAAAATACCGAAAAGTAGCGAATTGTCCTAGAAATTAGGGATTAAGTGGAATCTCTCCAGCATAGGCACTAAGAGGATTTTCTCAATTCAAGCTGAGTTGCTTCCTAAGGAATATCTGCCTTAAGGCAGGTGCTTTGGCGAGATTGTTCGCTGCTCAGGACGTTAAAATAAAATGGATATCGCCCGTATCAACCCCTTTGGTTCAATGGGTGTTGCTAAGCTGATGTGCATCTAACTCCTTAGATGCACATCAGCTTAGCAACACCTCCGGCATTGTGGGCCCACTTATCCTGCAAGGTAGATAAATATATCCCCCTAGTGGCAGACAATCAGATATAGCAAATGTTATATGTTCCTGAATTTGTCTAATTCCTCCTCGAACTCTCGTGCTTCAAGATGCGATCGCGCTTAAGCCATCAGACGTTACACACCCTGATTGATGCCTGTGCGGTCGCCATTGCTTTCGCCGCAGGCTTTCAACAGCATATTTCTAAACCTGTAGAGTCAGAAGACCTGATTCAGGCGATAACTTCGTTAAGCGCTGCTAACGCTGCCTCGGTCAGGCACCTCTGAATAACGCAACCTCATTCCCCTGGCATTTCCCATTCTCCACTCGCCCGTTGGCTCAAAATCCATGACTGAAACTTCTTCTAAACCCATTGCAATAGCCGCCCCTTTGCCTGCAAATGAGGTGGAACGATTAGAGGCACTGCGGCGATACAAGATTCTTGATACTCCACCTGAAGCGGCATTCGATCGCATTACGTCACTAGCGGCTCGTCTGTTTGATGTGCCAATCGCCCTAGTCTCTCTGGTAGACGAATCGAGAGCCTGGTTCAAGTCCGGCTACGGCTTTGAGGTACGGGAAGTGCAGCGGGATGCTACCATTTGCAGCTTGGCGCTGTTATCTGACGATGTTCTAGTCATTCCCGACACCAGGCAAGACAAGCGCCTCGCCTGTAATCCATTCGTACAAAATGAACCAGGTCTGCGGTTTTATGCGGGTGCGCCGTTGATTACCCAAGATGGCTTTAACCTCGGCACGCTTTGTTTGTTAGATACAAAACCGCGTAATGCCTTAACTGATGAGCAAAAAGCGACTTTGGCAGATTTGGCGGCAATGGTTGTGGACGAATTAGAGCTACGGCTGGCAGCGCGTAAAATTGCTCAACTGGATGCGGCTCTACTAGAGGTGACGCAGGGCGTTTCTACCGTGACGGGCGAGGCATTTTTTTCGGCTCTGGTACAACACTTCACGAAGGCACTGGGAAGCGATTATACCTATATTGGTTTGCTCGCTGGAGACGACAAAGAAGCGATTACAACAATCGCGGCTTGTGCCCAAGGTCAAATTATCGACAACTTTGAATATCTGTTGCAGGACACACCTTGTCAGACAGTCCTTCGACAACGAAAAATGTGTTGCTACCCCCGTGGTGTGCAAGCGTTATTTCCCAAAGCTCCCCTTCTAGAACCCTTGAACGTGGAAAGCTATGTGGCAATTCCGTTCTTTGACTCGGCAGGCAAACCGTTAGGGTTGCTGGGCGTGATGGACGGCAAGCCGTTGGAAAATGTTCAGCTTGCAGAATCCCTGCTGACAATTTTTGCCCTACGGGTTGCCACTGAACTAGAGCGGCAACAGACCGAGGAGATGCGAACACAAACGCTGATCAAAGAGCAGCAGTACAGCCGCCAACTGCATGGCTTGACGCAGGCAGCATTAGCGATCAACGCAACCCTTTCTGTTGAAGAAGTGCTGCAAGTCATTACCGAGCAGGCATATCAAATCATTGGCACTCACCAGTCGGTCACAAGCCTGACAATCGATCAAAACTGGGCACAGGCAATTAATGCTGTTTACTTGTCCGACAAGTATGCCCAGTGGCAAGACTATAACGACCAGCCGGATGGATCTGGAATCTATGCCTGTGTCTGTCATTTGAACCGATCCATGCGAATGACCCAGGTAGAACTGGAAGCTCACCCCAAGTGGAAAGGATTTGGCAAGGTAGCAGATAGACATCCCCCCATGCGCGGTTGGTTGGTTGCTCCTCTCGTGGGGCGAGATGGACGCAACATTGGGTTAATCCAGCTATCCGATAAGTACGAAGGTGACTTTACAGAAGAAGACGAAGCGATTCTGGTGCAACTGGCACAAATGGCATCGGTGGCAGTTGAAAACACTCGGCTGTATGAAGCCCAACAGCGTGCCCGCACACAGGCAGAGTCAGCGAATCGGATTAAGGATGAGTTTCTGGCGGTGCTGTCCCATGAGTTGCGATCGCCCCTTAATCCGATTCTGGGCTGGACAAAGCTCCTTCGCGGTCGCAAGCTGGATGAAACAGCCACAGATCGTGCGCTAGCAACGATCGAGCGCAACGCTAAATTGCAAGCGCAACTGATTGAAGACTTGCTCGATGTCTCTCGAATTCTTCAAGGAAAGTTGAGCCTCAATGTCTGTCCCGTTAATTTGCCATCCACCATTAAAGCGGCAATGGAAACAGTCCGTCTGGCAGCAGAGGCAAAGTCAATTGAAATTCAGATGCGATTTGAACCGGGTATTGGCCAAGTTTCCGGTGATTCCACCCGCTTACAACAAGTGGTGTGGAATCTGCTATCCAACGCGGTTAAGTTCACCCCAACTGGGGGACAGATAGAAATCACATTAGAGCAAATCGGGTCTGAGGCACAAATTCAGGTGAGTGACACCGGCAAGGGAATTTCTCCAGACTTTTTGCCCCATGTGTTTGAGTATTTCCGACAAGCCGATAGCACTACAACCCGTAGGTTTGGGGGATTAGGGTTAGGGCTGGCGATCGTGCGTCAGCTCGTCGAGTTGCACGGAGGAACTGTTGCAGTAGACAGTCTAGGAGAGGGACAGGGGGCGACGTTTACCGTCAGACTGCCCTTGAGAAGGGAAAGTGCCGCGCCGAACGATGAAACCGCTACGACTAACTCGTTCGCGACTGTTCCTGAGACTTTACCTCTTACAAACATCCGGGTTTTGGTTGTGGATGATGAAGCAGACTCGCGTGATTTCCTCGCTTTCGTCTTGGAACAAGCAGGTGCAGAAGTGACGGCAGCAGCATCCGCTAGCGAAGCCTTACAAGCACTGACGCAATCGAAGCCAGACATTCTACTTAGTGACATCGGGATGCCGGAGATGGACGGCTATATGCTGATGCGTCAGGTGCGCGTGTTGGAATCAGAACAAGAAAATAAGATTCCAGCGATCGCACTAACTGCCTATGCTGGAGAGATGAATCAGCAGCAGGCACTTGCTGCAGGTTTTCAACGGCACATCGCCAAACCTGTAGCCCCAGAAACACTGGTTCAAGAGATCGAGAGCATGGTTAGCTTAAACAGCAGAAGCCCCACACTGAATTTAGAGGGGGATTTATCGAGGCGTAGCCGAGTACCCCCAATAAATCAGTGTGGGATGAATGCGCGACTGACGTAGGGAAAGCGAGTCAGTCAGTAAATGTCAGGGACAGTCGATCAATCCATGCCTCTACCATCTGGGTGATGGTTTTTTCTCTTGCCTCCGCGATCGTTCTCAGTTTATTGAGTCGTTTCTCAGACAATCGGATGTGCAGGTTCTTGTTCTTCATGCTGTGTTGTCGATGCGAACACAATAATGCTAACTTGACATTCAAGGAGTGCAACCATGAGAACGGCTTACCAGTACAAACTACGTCCAACAAAACAACAGGTCATTGAGCTACACAGATGGCTATCCATGCTAGGAGCTCAGTACAATTTTCTGTTGGCTGACAGATTTAATTGGTACGAACAAAACCGTTCTCCTGTTAACGCCTGCCCTCTCGTCTGCCACCTACCTGAACTGCGAGACAATCCTGATTATTATTCGCAAAAGAAAACGTTACCTCAACTCAAGAAAACGCATCCTTGGTATGGCGAGATATATTCGCAAGTCCTGCAAGATGTAGTTAAGCGAGTTAAGATAACATTTGACCGTTTCTTGAAAGGTGACAGCAGCGGGAAACGTAGCGGAAAACCTCGTTTCAAGGCTCGCAATCGCTATCGCACCTTTACGTATCCACAGGTGAAAGAGGGATTCTTACGTGGCAACTTGATTAACTTGCCGATGTTTGGGAAAGTTAAAATTGTCTTGCATCGCCCTATCCCTGATGGGTTCAAAATCAAAACCGCATCTGTCACCAAGAAAGCTGATGGTTACTACCTTACGCTCTCCCTAGAAGACAAGACAGTTCCAGAGATTAAGCCAGACTTTAATCCTCGTTCGATAACAGGTATTGATGTAGGACTGAAGGAGTTTTTGACAACCTCTGAGGGCGAAACAGTCGCTATTCCCCAATATTACCGTAAAGAACAAAAACGCTTACGGGTAATTCAAAAGCGAGTGTCACGTCGCAAGAAAGGCAGTAGCCGGAGGCAGAAGGCAGTTAAGGAGTTAGGAAAGTGTCACAAAAAAGTAGCTGATAAGCGCAAAGATTTTCACTTCAAGACAGCTAATTGGCTGCTATCAAAATATGACGTAATCGCGCACGAGGATTTAAATATTAAAGGTCTAGCTCGTACAAGATTAGCTAAATCTGTGTTGGACGCTGGGTGGTCAAGCTTTCTGTCGATATTAACAAACAAAGCCTCAAATGCTGGTTTGTTGGTTGTCCCAGTAAGCCCCCATAATACTTCACAAGATTGCTCTAATTGCGGTGAGAAAGTACCAAAAAAGCTGCATATTCGCTGGCATGACTGTCCTCATTGCGGGTGCAGTCTTGACCGCGATCATAATGCAGCAATTGTTATTAAAAATAGAGCGGTGGGGCAACCCGCTTTTAAAGCTCAGTCAATGTCCTATGCAATAGCAGGAGTCGCTGAGAAGCCTACACCATACTGTACTCAGTTGGTGTAGGAGTTGTCACCTGTATTTAACTGGCCGATCTCAGCAAACGGGCGATCGCATTGACCAATTCCTCAGGTTCAACAGGCTTGGAGACATGGATCTGAAATCCGGCAGCTAAGGCTTGCTGCTGATTCATCTCTCCAGCATAGGCAGTTAGTGCGATCGCAGGAATCGTGCCTCCCTGTTGGGGTGACCACTTTCTAATTTGCCGAATCAGGGCATAGCCATCCATCTCTGGCATCCCTATGTCACATAAGAGCAAATCGGGGACAGATTGATTCAGGAGAGTCAACGCCTGTGCCCCCGAAGCGGCTGTCCTAACTTGTGCGCCAGATTGCATCAGGGTGAATGCTGCCAACTCCCGCATATCTGCATCGTCATCCACCACCAACACATACAGCACTTCCGGCTGTTATGAGGTACAATAAGAAGAGATTCTAAAAATACATCAATGAAAGCATATTCAGTTGA